>JABGSX010000039.1 GCA_018647505.1 bacterium
GCCCAAAGATTTTATGATGCAACGGAATTTTGTTGGAAAAAAGCACAAAACATCAAAGCTGGAGCTATTCTTCTTGGCTTAGACAAAGATTATGAGGTTGAATTGGCTTTAGCCTCCAATGGTTTACAAGAATATTTTTCAATAACTGTAGAACCATATTCTAATTTTTTTGTTTCTAAGCAAAACATTTTGGTTCACAATGCAGCTGTTCTTTTAAGAGCTTTTTCTGACCCAAGAGTTGGAGAGGCTGTTGCTGTGGCTGGAGCAGCTGTTGGAGAATATTTTTTTGGTAAAGATGATCGGAGCGAAAAAAAACAAAAAAATAAAACCGGAGGCCAAAGGCGAGTTGAAGGACGAAGTGAATATAAAAAATCTGGTGGTGAACCTCCTAGAGAGCCAGATGAGGATAACGAGGTTAAAAAGGGGCATATCAAATTTGTTAATAAGGAAAAAATTCTAGAGGACAGAAATAGAATAAGAGATCATGTCATTAGACCGGAAAAACATAAACTTCGTGGGACAAAGTTGGAAAAAGAACCAGAAAAGATGGTGGAGAAGGTTATAGACAAGACGATTGAACTTGATAGAAAAGGAGAACTAATAATATGTGAAGATGGGACGTTTAGGACAGACTTGAATGATGTTTTTGGTTATAATCTTAGGCATAGAGGAAAGATTTTAGAAACAGGGGAATTGAAAGTAGGAACAATTTATAGGAAGTAAAATGATAGGTCGTGATAATAAGAATGATGTCAAAGAGCTTGAAAATTTGAAGAAAAAGTTAAAAAATGATCCAAAAAACGTTGAACTAATTTTAAGAATCGCGAGATTTCTTTGTGAGCCGTTTCATGAAATTGATGAAGCACTAATTTTTTTTGATGAAGCTATATCTATTGTCCCGAGGAACCCAGATGTTTTTTTTTGGAAGGCTTACTTTTTATATCTGGAGAAGTTTGACTATGTTGAATCGAAAAAAAATCTAGAAAAAGCTATTTCCATCGATTCAAAAAGATCCGAATTTTATTTTCTTATGTTTTATATTCTTTTTAATTTAGACAATAAAGAAAAAGAGGCTCTTAAATATCTATTGAAATCTATTGAGTTGGAACCAGGTTGGCTGTCTCCTATTTCTCAATACGTATCTATCCTGATAAATCAAAATGAATTTGAAAAAGCAAGAAAAGAAATGAATGTTGCCTATAAAATACTAAGCAATAGATATAAAAAAAAGATCCCGACAGAGATGAACATACTTGAAAAATATCATATTGAGTTAGCCGGAGGCTTTGATTATGAGTTCGAAAAAAACAGCCTTGATAGATTGAATATTAAACTTGAAGAAAAAATAAAAACAGAAAATAGGAGCAGGTAAAAAATATTGATCACATTAAGAGGTGAGATTTATAGAAAATGAAAACATTATAAACAAAAAAGTTTTATTAATAAGAGATTAAAGGTTTTTGCATGCACTCTATTTTTTTATTTTTCTTCTATTTGTTTCATCTTTTTTAAATCCAGAAGGCTTTGTTAAGGGAACTTTAGTTCTGACAAGTAATGGATATACAAAAATAGAGTCACTTGTTCCTGGTGACAGAGTTTTATGTTCAGATTTAAAAGAAACTATAACAGTTGGCGTTGTAAAAGAAATTTTACGTTATGCAGTTGATTTAATCATTGGAAAAGACGTAAAGTGACAATAGCCATTCGACAGAGCTTTTATTTAAAAGCTAAGAGTATGAGAAAAAACAAATCCGCAAAATAATTTTACTTATTCTGCGGATTCCAATTTTTCAAAATTTCTTTAAATAATGTTTCTTGTGGGTTTTCATCTGGATTTTTTTCAATTTTTGAGGAGGCTTCTTCTAAGCTATAGGCCAAAATAGATTCATCGCAAACGGTTGAGTCAATATGTTCAATTGCGGGCATCATCTTTTTTTGTATTTTTCTTCTGTCTGAATCTTCGTCTATTAACTCGGAAAGTAAAACTTCTAAGAGGCCAATAAAATCTATAATGCTATTTTGGGCATCCTCAGAAAGAATAATCTCTTTTTTGTTTTTAAGTTGTGCAAACTGACTACTTAAACCTTTTTTAAACGAACGGCGAATTATTTTTTTTATGGCCTCTGCCTCGTGGTCTACGAGCCATTGCAACAAATATAAAAGTTCTGCGGAGATAATCAGCTGATTATTATTCATATCAAACAAATTTTTAGACATCTAGTATCCTAGGCTTTTAAACTTTTTATTCATCGTATTCAATATGCCAGTCACTTGCATCTACTAAATCATCATTTTCTTCATTCTTGTGTGACGATTTTTTTATCTCGCTTTTTATTTTAATTAACTTTTGTGCGCTCAATTTTGCAAGACTTTTGGCAATTTCACCTTCCTTTTGTAACTGAGTTTGTGTGTGTTTAAACAACTTGTTCATCTCATTCTGCATTTTTTGAATCTGTCGTTGTTGTTTAAAAATCATTTCTACTCCGGCAATATTAATTCCAAGTTCATGGGTAAGATAGATAATTTGTTCAAGTTTATCAACATCGGATTCAGAAAATAATCGAGTGTTCCCTTCAGATCTTTTTGGTGTCACAAGACCCTCTTTTTCGTACCATCGCAATGTTTGTTGGTGCACAGAAAACATTTTTGCAACAGCTGAGATAGAAAAGTATCCTTTTTTTCTGTTCATATAAGGTCCCGTTTTTTCAAAAAAGTTCCACGGTTTTGTATACTTGTTGATAAAATATTAAATTTTTAAGATTATGTAATAGTTTATCATATTTTTTTTGACAAATCATTCGTTTTTTTATTAAAACTCTTGATGTAGATGTTGTATTAAACAATTTTAAAAAAAGGTATAAAAAGTGCGTATAAGGTTGCAGCTTCTGTTTTTCATAGCGGCTATTGGTGCTTTTTCATTTCTTGATTCTAGTGTGTTAAAAAAAGTCATAACGGTTTCATATGTTGAAGAAGAAGTTGATGGTATTTCGTTTGTAACACAGGTCCATAAGGTAAATGACACTGTGAAAAAGGTTTGGCAGGTTGACGAGGAAGATGTTCCAGAGAGACAATTTGAAAAAATATTAGCTGCGGCAAAATCTAGAGAGTTTTTAAAGGAGCATAGGCATGAAGAGCAACTTCGCATTCAAGAGCAGGAGGCGTTACATAATTTAAAGGGAAGTATTAAAAAGCAAGAAATTCGAATAAGTCTAAAAAATGCTCTTGATAGCATTATAAAAACACTAGCCGAATTTAAACGATGCAGTTTAGATGGATATTATAAATTTTCAGAGGATACAATTGCAGATCATCACGCGTTGCAACACCTTTTATCTGTTTGTGTTCCAAAGGCAAAAATAATTTTACGCGAGCAGTTAGATGAGCTTTCTCTGCAGGAGTTGCAGTCGTTTAGCAAAGAATTTATTCAATATTCCTATTGTTTGAAACAGTTTTTCTTAGATTCTATAAAAAATGCGGTGAATACTTGCAGTGATACAAAGGCATTAAAAAGATATTTGGAATTACTTTCATAAAGTGTTTTTGTCGTAGTAATGTTTTTGGGTTCTGGCCAAATGTTGATTTTTTGGCTGAAAAGTTTTAAAACAGTTATGTAACTAAACTTATTTATGTAACTTTTTCAAGGAGAGTGTTGTGTTAAAAAAAAGGACTGTCTTTTTCGCTTTTCTATTTATTTTTGTTTTTTTTAATGTTTGTATTTTGTGTGTAGGTGGTGAGCCTGGCGTTGAAGCACCTGTCGATCCTGTTGGCATATCAACAGATTCGCCTGGCCAAGAGCAGCCAGATGATCCAAGCGTGGAAAATCCAGATGCGCTTTCAACCGTTAGTCCGTCTGGCCGCCCTCCGGAAGAATCTCCCGGATTGAGTCCTTTGGTCACAGCTCCTGACTCTGGACCAGTAACGTCGCCAATTGCTAGTGATTCTGGTGGCTTTACTCCAATTTCTGATGGTGTTCAGATAGATGTTTCCGCGGCTCAGCCAAAAGATTTAGTAAAAGAGATATTATCAATAAAAGACCCCAAAGCGCGGGCCGATAAATACCAACAAGTATTATCTGATCTTACAGCCGGAGTTAGAGTTGGAATTGATAGCTCTAATGTGGATCAGTATGAAGTTGCTATAAAAACATTAAAAGACTTTTTATCAAGAGTCAATGAAGCCTTAGAGACTTACTCTGGGGCTAAGCAAGCAAGGCCAAAGTTTAGGGATCGTAAAACAGAAATGCAAAAGCTGCAAACAGATATTGGAGCACATCTAGATTCTGCACATAAAGAATTGGATTTGTATAAAAAAAGTCTTACAAGTTCTATAGCCTCTGAAACGGTTGAGCCTGGTGATACTGGTCAGCCAGAAACACCAGGAGAGAGTCCAGGTGAAGGTCCAGGCGAGAAACCAGATGATGAAGGGGAAGAAGGCGGTGAAGAGAGTGAAGGGGAAGAGAGCGAAGGGGAGGAAGACGGAGAATTTTTTGTTGCGCTAGAAGAGCTTCCAGAAGAATCTGGCGAAGATGATCCAGGAGAAACACCAGGAAAGGGAGACTCGTCACAAATTCCTGGTTCAGTGGAGCCAGAAACACCAGGTGAAGTTGTTGGGGATTATGTTGGAACGCTTGAAGATGCAGAGGTTCACGCTTCTTTGGATGGTGCCGTAGATGCAGCCGGGGGTAAAGTTGTTGATGATGCGTTGCTGATGCATGACCCTGAGACTGGAGAAATTGTTGCACCGGATGGAACATTGTTTAGGGCAGCTAGAGTTGTTGCAACAGGTGTTGCTCCTTTTCTTGACGCTGTAGCTGGCGGTCTTGGGCATGTTGCAGATTCATTAAGTACTTTCAGAGATTGGGTTTCTGTGGATAGCCAACAAACGGCAGCAGACGCTCTAATATGGGGGCATCATATTTTAGAACGTAGAATGGAAGAAGGTGGAAAATATGTGGCCTCTTGGGGTGACTTTTTACAGCCTATCATTAGAACAAAAGAGTTTTTCAAGATGGAAGATGCTTCTGAGACTGGACTCTGGATTAAGTGGTTTGGCAGGGTAGAAGGAGATGCTGCCACCACCGGTATTGGTTTAGATAAGTTTGGTAGAGTTCTTGATTCTACCACGGGAAAGGTTGTTGGCACAATTGTAAGTGTTTCTACGGCTGTTGTGACTGGTGTTGCAGAGGGCGCTATTCGGCTTGTTTCATTTGGTTCTAGGGTGGCGTCAGATGGTTTAACATCATTTTTCCATATTGAACCACCAGAAGCCGATGTTGGAGAAGAGGTGGAGCATGCGGCAACGGTTGCAGAAACAGATCGGGCAGAGGGAGAAGCGCGAGAGATGTTATCAGGTTCGGTTGATGCGGAAGCAGAGGGAGTGGCCAGAAAAGCCTTGAGAAAGGTTCGAGAAGCTGCGGGAAAAGTAGGTGACGCGGTTTCTACGGTTGCGGGAAAAGTAGGTGACGCTGTTTCTCCATACGGAGATGCTGCGGTTTTGGTTTTGGAGGGAGATACGGAAGATTTTGCAAAAGAGCAGAGCTTAAACGCAACAAAAAGAGAAGGCTATGTGCGTACTGCAGAGGGAGTTGAAGAAGGCCTAACTGGTGATGCAGCAATGACGGCGGCAAAGGAACTTCAAAGAGCTTCTGTTGACCTCAAGGCACAAAGAGAAACTGCAGAATTTGAACAAAAAGCCTTTCAGGATCAGGTTGAGGCATATGACACAGAAATTGCTAAAATGAAGGAATTTATAGAGTTACACAATAGATTAAAGGCAAAGCGTGAATCAGTAGAGGCTTTTTTAAGGAAAAGGCTTGGGGAGAGACCGGATGCATCAGAGCATAAGCTTTGGGGCGACATTCCCGAGTCTGAGAAGCCAGACCCCAAGGAAACGTCCGTTTATCTTACAAGGCTTGAGGCTCTTTCAAAAACAAGTGGTTTGAGTGACAGACTATTGGAAAGAATTAAGGATTTAAAATCTGTCATAGGAAAAAAAGGGGGGCAAGAAGGTTGGGTTGCTCTTGAAAAAGCTCTTATATCAAACAGGTCCCGCTTGAGTGAAATTGACGCAAAGTTAAAGGAGCCAGGTGCCGATGTTACAACGTTGACAAAGGAAAAGAGTGCGTTGATGCGAATGGAGGGCATTATTAAAGCAAGACAGGCAGAAATTTATCGTGGAACAAGTGCTGATATTGTAAAACAAGCTATAAGAACAGATGTTCTTTCTTGGTTTGATATTTCAGAGTCTATGGCAACAGAGTATCAATCAAGGCTTGATGCAACGCAAAAAAATAGAGACGCATTATCGGCAATTGCAACAACACATACAGCTACGGTTGAGAGTATAAGCACAGCAATTAGCTCTGTTAGAGGGGCTCTAGGTCGCATTGACCCTACCGTTGTAGCTAAGGCTGGAATGGAGGTCCTTGTGGGTCCGCCGCCAAAACCACCAAAACCAAGTCTTTTAAGTAGAGTTTGGCCGCCAAGAGCTTTTTGGAAGTAGATGTTGATTTTTATTTGAAAAGAGTTTGTCATGAAAAAAATTGTAATAATTTTAATTTCTGTTTTGTTTTTCTTTAAGTTGTGTGCATCTAGTTCTTCGTCTAAAACCTCTGTTGAAACCTTGCAGGAATATGTTTCAACTTTTAATAGTAAAATTGGATATTTGTTAAATTGCCTTAACAGTCAAACAGCATCGTCAGGAGTTTCTGTAGCCTCTCAATCCAATTTGGGAGGGTCAGACTTTGTTGATTTACAAATAAAAACGGCATTATTTGAACTTTCTACGGCCAATATGGGAATGCTGGATGAAATTGACAAGTATTACCAAAGTTCGCAAAGTGCTGTTTTTACAAATCTTAAAATGATGATTTTGATAATAGGTGGAAAAATTGGAAAGGCTCAATCAGCCATTTTACAAAGCGCAGATAAAGATCGATATACAAATACACTTGATTTTATTTCGCAGGCAATAAGTTTAAAACAGCAGTTATTCCAAACAATGGTTAACTTAAAGCCTGGTGGAGAAACAATAAAATTTACTTCTACACCTCCTAAATCTGCTAGCTCTGCTTCAACAAATCAAGGGTTGCCAGGAATGTCGAATGCGGCTACTTCAAGTTCGGTACAATCGTTGCCAGGAATGTCCAGTACCGTGAATGTTAATCAAGTTTCAGGTTCATTACCTGGGTTGTCTTTGCCGCCATCTTCTTCATCTCTTTCACCTGACAGTCTTCCTGGTGGAATGATGAATTTTGGAATAGATTAAATTTGTAGTAAAAAGGGAGAACAATGTTGCATAGAAATATTTTATTATCGTTGATTTTGGTTTCGAGCTTTTTTAATTTCATATTAATTTCTAAAGGTGGGCCAGAGGGGCATGTTGAAGGTTCGCCAGGGGTGACCCAGGCTCCTGATACTGTAGGAGGCCAATCTAGTGGGTCTGCACTTTTAGATGCGCTTGGCAGCGGTCATTTTGATGGTCCACCAAAAACTTATACGGTTCCTGAGCTTGGAGGTCCCGACGTTGAGCCTACAGGTGGACCGCATGTTGAAGGACCGGGTAATCATGATGGAGGTGATGAGCTTCCTCCTGGTAATCCAGGAGATGTTCCAGATCCAACGGCAGGTCAACCTGTTGATCAGCCTACGTTGCCGGGTGTTGACCCCACTGGCGAAACGCCTGGGCGCACCCCTGTTGGACCGGACACAGGTCCAGTAATGGGCCCTACGGGAGACCCGACAATTGGTTCTGGCCCAATGGGTGACTTATCGCAGTCTTCGCCGTATGGTTTGGTTAGACAGGCAGATGCAATATTGGCGGCAAAAGGGTCACGCTATGATGCTTCGGTATTGTTTAAGCAGGCTGCAGATGGTTACATGGCAGAATACAAAAAGAATCCCACATCGGAAAACTTTAAAAGTGCTGTGGATGCTATATATGAGGCAACGGGAAGCTTTCAAAAAGTGTATGACGATTCTGGTTGGTTCTCAAAAAAATTGCCATGGGGTAAGGCTAAAAAAGCAAGTGAGGCCCAGGTAGACTTAACAAAAATGCTTGAGGATATTAATAGTTTTAACGAAGGCCAGTCAGATAGCTTTTTGAAAGAATATTCTACAGATACCCCTGTTGAAAAAAAGAAATTAGAAGAGGCGGTACAAAAAATTAAAGATATTTCTGAAATTTCTTTTGATATTTTAAATCGAATGGATAGAGTCTCTCCAGAGTTTAGCAAGCAGTTAAGGGCATTAAATGAGTTTTTGGCAAGACCTGAAGTTACAAAAATATTAGACGCGCATCTAGAGGCTAGCAGGCCCACCGTTGACGAGACGCCAATAACAGGCCCAGGTGAGCATGGTGGTGAATCTGGTGATGAGCCCGGGGAAAAAGGACCAGAAGGGGAAGAATTTTTAGAAGATGAAGAGGCGGAAGAAGCGTTTTTTGATGCTGAAGACGGTTCTCCAGAAGAAAAAAAGATTGCCGAAGCAGAAGAAAAGGCCGCGGCTATAATGGTTGAAGCAACTGTTGGTGCTTCTGCTACGATGGAAACTGTAAGAACGCCAGAAGAGTTGCAAGAAGAAGCTTTAGATGATCAAATTGGCTTTGGTGCGGACTTTTTTGAGATTGGTGTTGGTGAGGGAATTCTTGAGACCGTTGGTGGTGTTGTTGTTTCCGCTGCGGATTATGCCAGAACAGCTTGGAATTTTGTTAGCCCTGGTGTTGCAAAAGCCGTAGAGGTCGGTAGCTCTATAATAAGGTCAACGAGTGGATTTGTTGGCAGAAAACTTGATGATATTGGGCAAATTCTTGAGCCGTTAGGGGATCTTGGTCGTTATGGAGTTGA
>JABGSX010000040.1 GCA_018647505.1 bacterium
AATTTTGCAAACAAACCATTAAACAATCTAATGCAATATGAGAATGTAAGAATTAAAACTTTTAATAATTGTACATTTGATGGTGCTGATATGAGAGGTTTGTTTTTGGATAATAAAACATTTATAGATTGTTCATTTAAAGGCACAAAGCTTGGGGGCACAAGTTTGAACAAGACCCAGTTTTATACTTCAAGATATGGTGGAAAAACTGTTGTAGATTTTTCAAATGCAGACTTAACAGAAGCATTTTTGGTAGGGGCAAAAATATCAAATGGAATGTTTTCTGGGGCAACGTTGGATAATGTATATTTTTATTCTGCTAATATACAAAATTCTGTCTTTACAGGTCTGAAAAGTTGGAGTGGTGCAGATTTTACTGGTGGTGCAAGCTTTCGTGGTTGTACATTTAACAACCTTAACTTTTCTGGAATAAAATATGATTCAACCACAAATTTTTCTGGCGCGATTATGCGTGATGCAATTTTTAAGGGAACAGCTGGTAAAATGACAGACCTTTCCAATATAAACTTTCAGGGCTCAGATTTTACTGGAGCAAAGCTTGGTTATACAATTTTGAATAAAACAAATATGTCATCTACAACATTAAATAGTGCAGATTTAACAGGTGCAAACTTGAGTGGGGCAAACTTTGCAAATTCAAGTATGGTTGGAACAACTTTTGCATCTGGGCAATTTAAAAGCAACACAAATTGTAGCGGTGTTACATTTTCTACAAGCAAAAGTGATGGAATAGACTTAACAGGATTTAATTTTTCTGGAGCAAATTTACAAAATGCAAAGTTTGTTGGCGCAACATTAAAAGGTGCAAATTTTTCAAATGCTAATGTTATGGGCGCAGACTTTAGTTCAATTCTTGGTACAGCTTCTAAAACAGATACAAATAAGATAACTTTTGATGGTGCAAAGGTACATACGGCTAACTTTTATAAAGCGCATCTTGAAAACGCAATTATGACTAATATTCGCTGCTTTTCTTGGACGGCTGCGAGAGCTTCTACAAACTTTACATATTCTTATTTAAATTCAGCAGACTTTACTGGTGCAGATGTCTCTGGGGCGGATTTTTCTCATGCTAATCTAACGTCTGCGACAATGAAAAATATAAAAAATTACTCAGGGGCTGGCTCGACTAAGTTTAACTTTGCTAATATGACCAATGCAGATTTGAGTGGAAGTAAAATTGGCGCGGCAAAAACATACTTTAGCTATGCAAATATGACCAACACAAATATGAGTTCAACTAGTCACTACAAATCATATTTTTCAGGAGCAACGATTACCAATACAAATTTTAGCTCGGCAGATCTTGGCGCAGCAAACTTTGCTGGAATAAAAAACAATGATGCAACAACAGTTAATTTAAACAACACAGACCTAAGCATAGTTAATTTGAAAAATTTAAAATTCGATGGAAACAAAAACATTAAGAATACAAGGTTTCAAGATTCACGTCTTCTAGTTGGAGCAAGTTTTAAAAATACGGATCTTAGTGGTGCAAATTTTTCTTATGTGGGGATGATTTCGGTTCCTCTAAATTTAGATTTTTCGGGGTCGACTTTAACAGGTACATCATTTAAGGAAGCAGTTCTAAATGGTGCAAATTTTCAAAATGTTACCGCTCATTCTGCAAATTTTTCAAAATCATATTGCAGAAAATGTAAATTCAACGGTGCAAAACTTGGTGACCCTGATAAAGCTACTTTTAATGGTGCAGATCTTACAAGCGCAAGCTTTGGGAAAGATGGTTCAATTGCTGCGGCGGATTTAAATTATGCAGATTTTACAGGCGCTAAAATGCTTTATGTAAACATGAATAATGTGTATGCCAGAGGGATATATCTTACTAATGCCAAACTTACTAGCGCCATTTTAACCAGTTCAAATTTGATTAATGCTAAGCTTTCTGGTGCAAACCTTTATAATGCAGACTTGAGATATTGTGACCTTGACAAAGCGCAAGGAATGTCATCTGCAAGTTTTGGCTATGCTTTTTATTATTCAACTACATGGGATGATGGTAAAAAATTACCATCATCAAGCAAAAGCAGAGACAAAAAACACGGCCAAGACTTATCAACCATGCATCATAGCAAAACGTATGTAAAGTATTAGAGAATGAAGCTTGTAAGCCAATTATTTAAAAAGGAACTGTTATGACTTTCCTACTTAGTTTTGTTTTTTTCTTCTTATGTGTTTTATCAAGTTCAATTAAAGCTGATTTTATTTTAATTAATAATGATCCTCTTGTACCAATAGGAGTGTGGGGCACGTGGCAAAACAAGGCTCAAGTAAAGCTTTTAGTAAGAGAAGTTTTGCCAGCGGGTGGTATGACTAATATTGCTTCTTCTATGACAGCAGGGGTAACGCATTTATGGATAACTCAAAATTTTGGAATTAGTGGTGGTTCGGTTTTTCCAATGCCACAGAATAACGACTGTGTTTATTCTATTCCTAGTCCAGATTGTGCTGCGGATAACTATTTGCAGAGCATGAGTTTTCGCACAAACATACAAAAGTTGCAGCCAGAGTCGTGGTGTTACACCCCAGAGAATATTCCTAGTAGCTTAAATATTACGCCAAGCTGGTTTGTAACAAAAAAAGATTTGGCCAGCACTGTTGTAAATTCTTTTGCCAATGTTGGAGAAGTTTTTGAAATTGAATATTCACCTCTTGCTTCTCCTGGAACGGATCCTAATGCTAACTATAACCCAGAAGATACGGTTTTTACAGGTGAAAATCGTACTACGGAAGAAGAACTTTCTCTTGGTGACCAGACAGAAATAACGGGGTTAGATTTTACAAATAAGCCATTAAGCAATCTCATGCAATATGAGAATGTAAGGATTAAAACTTTTAGTAATTGTAAATTTGATGGCGCTGATATGACAGGATTACTCTTAGACAACAAGATATTTGCAGATTGTTCATTTAATGGTACAAAGCTTGTTGATACAAGTTTGAATAATACGCAGTTTTCAAATACTACATTTTACGATAAAACAATAGTTGATTTTTCAGGAGCAGACTTGACTGGTGCATTTTTGGTTGGAGCAAAAATAACCAATGGAAAATTTGCTGGCGCAACATTAGATCGTGCAGATTTTTATTCTGTTGTTATGAAAAACTCTGTTTTTACAGGTGTAAAAAGCTGGAAGGGCATAGATTTTACTGGGGGAGCAAGCTTTAGTGGATGTACGTTTAGCAATGTTCCTTTTGCGGGAATAAAATATGATTCAACTACAAATTTTTCTGGTGCAATTATGCATGGTGCAATTTTTGCGGGCACAAGCTCCACAAGCTTATCAAATTGGCAAGGGATCAACTTAAGTGGTGCTGATCTTACGGGGGCAAATTTTAATTATTCAAATTTAACCTCTGCAAAATTAAGTGAGTCTAATCTTACTGATGTAAATTTTAGTAATGCTAATTTAACCAATGCACTTTTTTTTGCCGGATATGGTATCCCTAGTACTAATTGCACCAGAACAAAGTTTATTGGAGCAACCTTAACTGGGGCAGATTTTACTATTTCGAATTTAACAGAATCTAACTTTGAAAACGCTTTATTACATGGAACAAAATTTAACTATTCTACTATGAAAAATGTTGCTATATCAAAGGCCAGATACAAGGCTGACTCAAGCAAAAAGCTTGCTCAAGCAAATTTTGATTCAGCATACTTTTCTAGTTCAACAAATTTATCAGGAATAGACTTTAGTGGTTTAAATTTTAGTCAAACAACATTTAGCAATTGTACTATGGAAAAAGCAAATTTTAATTCTTCAAATTTATCTGAAGTTCAGTTTGATCATGCAAATTTGGAACGCGCTACATTTAAAAATGCTACAATGTCTGGGGCATATTTTGGTATAAGAAAAGGCTCTGGGAATCCAACAAATCTTTCGAATGCGAATTTTACAGGCGCGACTATCGGTGCAATGTTTTATTATGCTAACTTACAATCAGCTATTATGGAAAACATGAAGACTCAAAGTGGCATAAGAGTTCATTTTGAGAATTCAATAATGAAAGATGTAATTTTAACGGGTAGTGATTTTTCAAAAAGTTCTTGTATTTACTTTGACTATGCTGATCTTAGTAAGGCTTATATTGACGGAGTAAACTTTACAGGTGCAGAGTTTTATGGTGCAAAGCTTAACGAAGCTTATTACGATAGCAAAACAAAATGGAGCAATGGTAAGTCTATTCCATCAAGCATAATAAAAAAATATAAAATGAAAAAAAAATAGTATGGTTTTAATAAAAAAGGAGTTGTTATGACTTTTTGCTTTAGAATTATTTTTGCAATTTTATTTTGTTTGTCCAATTTAATTAAAGCTGATTTTATTTTAATTAATAATGATCCTCTAGTTCCAATAGGTGCGTGGGGCACGTGGCAAAACAAGGATCAAGCAAAACTTTTAGTCAGAGAGGTTTTGCCAGCGGGTGGTATGACTAATATTCCTAGCTCTATTATGGCGGGGGTAACGCATTTATGGATAACTCAAAATTTTGGAATTAGTGGTGGATCCGTTTTTCCAATGCCACAGAATAACGACTGTGTTTATTCTATTCCTAGTCCAGATTGTGCTGCGGATAACTATTTGCAAAGCATGAGTTTTGGCACAAATACACAAAAATTGCAGCCAGAATCATGGTGTTATACTCCAGAGAATATTCCGAGTGGTTTAAATATTACGCCAAACTGGTTTGTAACAAAAAGAAATTTGTCTGGCATAGTTATAAACTCTTTTGCGAGTGTTGGACAGGTGTTTGATATAAAATATTCACCTCTTGCATCTCCTGGAACGGCTGCAAATCCTAGCTATAACCCAGAAGATTCAGTTTTTACTGGCGAGACTGGTGATATTGTTGATGAACTTACTAGTCAAAACGCGTTGATAGGTAAGGATTTTTCGAACCAGTCAATAAGCAGTCTAATGGCAAACAAAATAGTAAAAGTTGGATTATTCCAAAATTGTACTTTTGATGGTGCTGATATGGGAGAAATGGATTTAGACAGTAAAACATTTTTAGATTGTTCATTTAAAGGTACAAAGTTTCAGGGTTCAAGTTTGAACAGTACCACGTTCAAAATTATAGACGATAAAAATGTGGATTTTTCAAATGCTGACCTTACTGGATCTTTTTTGGTTGGAGCGAAAATATCCAATGGAAAATTTGCTGGCACAACGTTGGATAGCGCAGATTTTAATTCGGCTATTCTACAAAACTCTGATTTTACAGGTATAAAAAGCTGGGGTGGTGCAGACTTTACTGGAGGTGCAAGTTTTAGTGGATGTACGTTTAGCAATGTTCCTTTTGCGGGAATAAAGTATGATTCAACTACAAACTTTTCTGGTTCTATCATGCACGGTGCAATTTTTGCTGGCAAAAGTGCTACAAGCTTATCAAGCTGGCAAGGGATCAATTTAAGTGGTGCTGATCTTACTAGCGCGAATTTTAGTTATGCAAATTTGGATAATTCAAAGATGGTTAGCGCAACGCTTACAAATGCTAATTTTACAGGAGCATCTCTAACCGGTGCAAATTTTTCTATCGCATATGGTAGCCCTAGGACTAACTTAACAAGTGCAAAGTTTATTGGAGCAAATTTAAATGGAGCAAACTTTACGGCATCGAATTTAACAGAATCTAACTTTGAAAATGCTTTATTGCACGGAGCAAAATTTGATTCTTCTATTATGAAAAATGTTTCTATATCGAAGGCAAGCTACAGGGCTGATTCTGCAAATAAATTACCACAGGCAAATTTTGATTCCGCAAATTTTTCTAGTTCAACAAATTTATCAAACATAGATTTTAGTGGTTTGAGTTTTAGCCAAACAAGATTTAGCAGTTGTACCATGGAAAAGGCCAGTTTTAATTCTTCAAACTTATCTGGGGTTCAATTTGACCATACAAATTTAGAAAGCTCAGAGTTTAAAAATGCTACAATATCTGGGACTACAAATTTTGGTATAATCAGAAACTCTGGCACACCAACCAATCTATCAAAAGCTAATTTTACAGGGAGTGATTTTTCCAATGGTTCTTATATTTTATTTGACTCTGCATCTATGAAAAATGTAAAAATGAATTCAACAAAGTTTAATAGTCCAAGTTTTGATAATGCGACTCTAGATGGTTCTGACTTTGGTTCTGCAAGTTTAGGTTCGGCAACATTTTCCGGAAGTATGAAAAATGTAAAGATGCGATATGCAACGCTTTCGGATGTTTGTTTTGGTTCTAAAGCTAGTATGCCTAATGCAGATTTATCATATGCGGACTTGTCTGGAAACACATCATTTAGAGATATAGGAACATGTAAGACTGTTATTTTAAATCACGCAAATTTTGCAGGCGCTGACCTTAGATATTTTAACTTTAGTGGTAATCAAAACTTGCAAGATGTTACTTTTGATGGCGCCAACTTTGATAATATTAATCATTATACAAATTTTGAAAATACAAATCTTACAGGGTCTACTTTTAAGCATATAAGTAACGGAAAGGCAATATTCAATGGGGCAAATTTGTCTGGAGTTAATTTTTATAAAAGCAAGCTTGATGGATCTTCTTTTTGTAATGCAATAAGTCCAACAGGTGGCGTTACTTTTGAATATGCATCTTGTAACAGGTGTGATTTTAGAGGGGTAGATTTTTACACATCAGCTGTTCCTGAAATAGACAACCACTTTGATGCTAACTTTGAACATGCCAGTCTTATAAACTCAAAATTTGGAAATTATAAAGAGAATGAGACTTCTGCACCAAGCAATAAAGCAACAATATCTATAACGTATGAAGGAACAAGATATAGTTATACAAAATACGATTATACAAAGTTAAACTACGCAAGTTTTGAAAATGCAAATTTAACATATGCTTCTTTTTCTGGTTGTTATAAAGGAAAGTATGACGTTACAAAGTGTGACTCTAGCTATAAAACAGATATGACTGGTGTAAAAATTAGTGGGGCTAATTTAAGCAATGCCGATCTTAGATGTACAAAAATATATAAACTTAGTGGAGCATCTTCTGTTAACTCAATGAACGAGGCCCTTTACTATTACACATATTTTGACAGCGGTTACTTAGAGTCCAAATCTTCTTATGCTAAAACATATCATATGAATCACGTAGAAGATGATACTGATGGAAATGCTGCTTATAATATTTGGCTAGAAGGGGCCGCTAATGCTGGCTTGGCTACAATTAAAATTTAAGGCGCTTTTATTGAACTTGGGATTTGTACATTAATGGATTTTCTCTTTAAAAGAATTAAAACTATACTGAGGGCGAATTTCTAATATAAATGGTAATAATAAAGGGAAAAAATGTTTTGGATTGTTTTATTAAACGCGTTTTTTGCAAGTACTTTTACAATTGGTAAAGCAGCATTGAATACTGGAGTGTCGCCAATATTTTTTATTGGTTTACGTATGGGAATCGCCGGAGTCTGTTTGCTCGCATATTGGTATTTGTTTGGTCTTAAACAAGATGGACATATCAGGAAAAATATAAAAGGGATAATTCTTTACAGTCTTGTTGGAATTGCAGGATCATATTTAATTGAGTTTTGGATTTTGACAAAAATTACATCAATAAAATCTAGTCTTATTTTCAATCTTTCACCGTTTATTTCGGCATTGCTTTCATATTTTATGTTAAAAGAGAAAATGGATACAAAAAGGTGGATTGGATTGTCAATTGGATTTCTAGGATTTATTCCACTGGTTTTGTATTCTCCGCAAGCCTCAAGCATTTTAACAGTGGGAT
Organism: bacterium; assembly: GCA_018647505.1. Taxonomy (GTDB): domain Bacteria; phylum Babelota; class Babeliae; order Babelales; family JABGSX01; genus JABGSX01. Next base: position 7,804 of record JABGSX010000040.1, read on the forward strand.
TGTTTGATTGTCTTATGCTTGTTTCTGCGTTTGCCTACACATATGGTTGGGTGCAAATGCGAGCCCTTGTAAAAAATGGAATGTCTCCAATTTGGGTAAATGGTGTAGCCATGTTATTTACAGGGGTTGTTAGTACTCTTATTCCAATGGGGACTGGCACAATAGGGTCAATTCCGTCATGGACATTTTTGCTTGCGTTGGTTATAGCGATTGTTATAGCTGGTAATATTATTGCATATATTGGTCTTGGATTTTTGCTTAAAAGGTATACTGCAACATTTATAACGCTTAGCGGCCTAATTAGGCCGATTTTTGCGGCTTTTTATGGTTATATATTTCTTACAGAGGTTATTACTTGGCACTTTTTTGCTTCTATGGCCTGTGTTTGTGTTGGTCTATACATTTTTTACAAACAAGAGAGTTCCAAGATTGCCATTTAAGATTTGAAAGACAAGAAACACAGTGTTTTTATTAGTTATTGTTAATGCTCTATTTGCAACAACTTTTACAATTTGTAAGGCCGCTTTAAATACAGGAATAACACCTGTGTTTCTTATCGGTTTGCGAATGAGTATTGCTGGGTTTTGCCTTCTTACATATTGGTATTTATTTGGGTTAACACAAAAAGGTAAAATAAAAGAAAATCTTAAGGGGGTAATTCTTTATACATGCTTTGGAATAGCTGTGGCTTTTTTGGTTGGATCGTGGGTCTTGAGAAATACTACTTCGATAAAACTTAGCCTTGTATTTAATCTTTCACCATTTATCTCAGCCTTGTTGTCATACTTTATGCTAAAAGAGAAAATTAACAGAAAAAGGTGGATTGGATTGTCCGTTGGTCTTTTTGGCTTTGTTCCTCTTGCCTTGTGCTCTACAGAATCATCTAGCATTTTAAAATTAGGAATTTTTGATTTTCTTATGCTTGTTCCTGTATTTGCCTATACCTATGGTTGGGTACAGATGAGAGCCCTTGTAAAAAATGGTATGTCTCCAATTTGGGTAAATGGTGTAGCCATGTTGTTTACAGGCGTTGTGTGTATTGTTGTTTCTTTAGTAACAAGCTCTATAGGGATAATTTCTTCTTGGCCACATCTGATTTTTTTGGTGGTCTTAGTTGTTATTATGGTACACATTATTTCATATGTTAGTCTTGGGTTTTTACTTAAAAGGTATACTGCAACATTTGTAATGCTGAGTGGTTTGTTGAGACCTGTTTTTGCAACAATATATGGTTATATTTTTCTGGGGGAAGCTATAAGGCTACATTTTTTTATTTCTATGGCGTGTGTTTGTGCTGGCCTATACATTTTTTACAAACAAGAGGCTTCCAAGATTTCCCTTTAAAAGAAGGCTGTTTCAAGCTATACTAAGGACAAATTCTAATATAACTGAAGATAATAAAGGGAAAAAATGTTTTGGTTAATTATCGTTAATGCTTTTTTTGCTAGTACTTTTACAATTGGTCGTTCAGCGCTTGAGCTTTTTAAGCCAGAGTTTTTTATTGGCATAAGAATGTTTTTTGCCGGCTTATTACTCTTTGGTTATTGGAAGTTGTTCGGCGCAAGGCAGGCAAACGATATTAGAAAAAACCTTGGAAATTTAATTGGTTATGCCCTTGTTGGAATAACCGCGTCATATCTTACAGAATTTTGGGCACTTGCAAGAATGACATCTTGCCGGGCTACGTTGATAAACGGATTTGCTCCATTTATTTCTGCTATAATTTCGTATTTATTTTTGTCAGAAAAATTAAACAGAAAAAAGTGGTTAGCGTTGGCAATTGGTTTTGTGGGTTTTGTTCCAATTATAATGATGGAGACAACCTCTTTTTCTGAGCTTATTTCTGCTTCTGTTGCAGATTTTGTCTTTTTCATTTCTGTTGTAACATATACGCTTGGTTGGATTTTTATGCGGGCGCTTGTCCAAAAAGGATTTTCGCCATTATTTGTTAATGCAGTCGCTATGTTTACCGCTGGTGTAATTAGCTTGGGAATAAGTTTCGTGACAGGTTCGTATAATCAAATTCCATCGCTTACGTCACTTATTCAGCATGAAGTAGCAATTGTTATTATCGGAAATTTCATTTGTTACAATGCATTTGGTTATTTGTTAAAGTATTATACTGCTACGCTTGTAACTTTGTCTGGATTGGTTCTCCCAGTATTTGGCGCTTTGTACGGATGGTACTTTTTGGGGGAAGTTGTTACATATCATTACCTTATCTCGTTTGTCATTCTTTCTGTTGCAATGTATCTGTTCTACAAAGAAGAAATTGCACAGGGGGTCTAACCTAAATTTCTTGTCTTAAATTTTTTGCAATGTTACTATGCCTAGCGAATTGTATAATTCGCTAGGCATTTTTATATTTAAGAAGGGTATTTATTGTGTTTTTAGTTGTTATAATGTACGCATTGTTTGCTAGTGTTTTTACCGTTGCCAAGTATGCGCTTAATTACGCTCAACCAATTTTTTTAATTGGGCTTCGAATGTTTTTAGGTGGAATTATTCTTCTTAGTTATCTGTTTTTTACCAACAGAAAAAAGCTTGCTATAAAAAAGGAGCATATTATCTGGTTTGTGCCAATTGTTTTTGTTCATATTTATTTGGCATATGTTACAGAATTTTGGGCCTTGAATTATTTAACCGCAGCAAAAACTTGTCTTTTGTATAGCCTTACTCCTTTTTTGGCAGCTATTTTGTCATATCTATATTTTTCAGAGGTTGTTACATGGCGAAAATTGCTTGGACTTACGTTAGGCCTAGCAGGATTTTTGCCAACACTTTTATCGACTTCTTCAGCTGAGACGGCTGCGGGCTCATTTGGTTTTTTGTCTTGGCCTGAAATTATGATGTTTGTTTCTGTGTTTTCATCGGCTTACGGGTGGACCGTTTTTAGGCGACTGATTAAGGATTATAATTATTCGGCGGTTCTTATAAATGGTGTTGGGATGCTTGGCGGTGGAATTTTGGCTTTTATCACGTCACTTGCTTTGGAGACAGGAAATGGTATCCCACTGGTTACAAATTGGGTTGAGTTGCTCAAGTGGGTTGCCTTATTAATCCTCGTCGCAAATGTAATAAGCTATAATTTGTATGGATATCTACTAAAAAGATATACTGCAACATTTCTTTCTTTTTCTGGATTTTTGTGCCCTCTAATGGCAGCTTTTTTTGGATGGTTTTTCCTTCATGAAGCTGTTTCTTACGAATTTTTCTTTACAGTATTTTTTGTTGTTATAGGTTTGTACCTGTTTTATCAAGAAGAATTGCGCCAGGGTTACATCGTTAAATCGTAACAAAAAAATAAATATAATTTTGTCTTGATTTAACTTTTTTGCCATGGTACTTTACTGCACACTTGATTCTGGTTCAGGGGTTTGATACTTGAAGGGAGTTCTATGGCGCGCAAGAATGGGGTAATTCTTTTCGTTCTTTTTTTCTGTAGGTTTCTTCTGTGTGGAGGCCAAAATTTGCAGCACAGAATGTTGCTTGCAGAAAACCTTTATAAAAGTGGTGAATACTGTAAGGCTGAGGCGGAGTACGGGCAGATCTTAAAAGAAAATCCAAAAAATACAACTGTTATGTTAAACATTGGTAACGTTTTGTATTTACAAAATAAGCTTGAACAAGCAAGAAAAGTTTACCAAGAAATTCTAATGATTAAGCCATCTTCTTTTGGGGCATTGAGCAACTTAGGCTTTATTTATGCGCAAGAGAGGGAGTTTGATAAAGCTATACCAATTTTTGAATTTATTGTGCTTAATGTTCCTAATGACCAAATATCACGTGCAAATTTGGGAAATTATTATCTGACCGTTGGAAGGCTAAAAGAAGGCTTTGGAGAGTATGGGTGGAGAGCTTCTGGTCGCAAAGAAATTAATACGATACACGGAAATATTCCTGTTTGGAATGGTTCTAATATTTGGGGGAAAAAAATTGTTCTTGCAACGGAGCAGGGAATCGGAGATATTTTTCATTTTATTCGATATGCAAAATTGCTTAAAGAATGTGGTGCTCATGTTGCTGTTAAATTGCATAGGAAGTTTTTAAAACCTATTTTATCCTTGTGCCCATATATCGATGAAATAATCAGCCATGATGTTTATGGTGGATTTGATTTTAAAGAACGATTAATGAGTTTGCCCTATAAGTGCAAAACCGAAATTGACTCGGTTCCTATGGATGTTCCATACCTTTTTGCCAACAAATCTTTGGTTAATTTTTGGAAGCAAATGCTTGCATCAGATAGTAAAATAAAAATAGGTCTTTGTTGGAGCGTTGAGGCAAAAGCTGAGCTTTTCACAAGTCATAAATCATGCAAGCGTTCTATTGATATTTCTGCTTTTGAGCCAATTGTAAACAGCAGTGCTAGCTTTTATAGCCTTCAAAAGGATTTTCAGAATGGTATAAAAACAGGGGGCTTGGTCGTACATGGCTTTGGCGATGATTTTGATAATGGCAGTGGTGCCTTTATGGACTCTGCGGCCATCATAAAGAATTTAGACTTAGTTGTTACGGTTGATACATCTGTTGCTCATTTAGCTGGGGCTCTAGGGGTTCCTGTTTGGGTTTTACTTCCTTATGAGTCTGACTGGAGGTGGATGCTTGAAAGAAATGATTCTCCATGGTATCCGACAATGCGTTTGTTTAGGCAAAAAAAACCAGGAGAATGGGCAAGCGTTGTTGAAGAAATAAGCCAGGAGCTTTCAAAAGTGATTCAAAAAGGCAAAAAATGAAGCGCTTAAAAATTCTTTTTACGTTGAGCCTTGCTTTTTGCTTTAACTCACAGCCTAAAGATTTTATCGAGTTCGGAAGGGACCTTGAAAGTAAAGGTAGGCTAGAGGAAGCATGGAGAAGCTATCAGGCTGTTTTAGTAAATGATAAAAATAATAAAGATGCTCATATTTGCTCTGGCAGGGTTTTAGAACAACAGAAGAAATATAAAGAAGCCTTAACGGAATACCAGATAGCAAATAAATTGGAGCCGGATAACAAGTCTGTTTTGTTATCTATGGGAAATTTGCAATATATTCAGGGTGATGTCAACGGTGCAATAGAAACATTTGAAAAAATGCTTGAAATCAATCCTACATGTTTGTCGGCACTTGGAAATATTGGAAGAGCGCAGATGAGTTGCTTGCAATATAATAAGGCCAAGGCAATATATGAGCGCTTTATTGCGCTTTGTCCAGATGATCCACTTGCTCAGTTTCACATGGCACTGATTGAGCTAACGCTTGGAGACTATGAAAAAGGGTTGCCGCGGTTTGATACTTGGAGGCGTATATTAAACGGGCTGCACAAACGCAACTATCCTTGCCCAGAGCTTGATCTAGACATATTACCTGTTTTGAATGGAAAAACTGTCTTTATTTATTTCGATCAACAAGGTTTTGGCGATATATTTCAATATGTTCGGTATGTTCAGGAGCTAAAAGAAAGAGGGGCTTACATTATTATTGAGGCTCCAAAATCGCTATCAAATCTTTTGTCCCAATACTCTTATATTGATGCTATAGTTAAACCTGGTGATTATGTTTCATCATTTGATTTTCATGCTTGCATAGGAGATTTACCTGGAATCTTTAAAACAACGTTGGATACAATACCGCAAAAAATTCCATATATTTTTGCTGATGAAAAATTAGTTAAAAAATGGGCAGAAATATTAGACAAAGATACAGATTTTAAAGTTGGGTTATGCTGGAGTGGTGGAGAATCTTCCGAAATCGATTTCCAAGAAATTATGCTAAAAAAAAGGTCTATCCCTATAGAGTTGTTTAGCCAGTTATCAGGTTTAAAAAATGTGAGCTTTTATAGCTTGCAAAAGGAACAACAAGAAGATTTTTTTGTTGGGGATACACTAATTAAGGGTTTTGGCGATGATTTTGATAAGAGCCATGGAGCTTTTATGGATACCGCTGCGGTGATGAAGAATTTGGATCTAGTAATAACGACAGACACTTCAGTTGCTCATCTTGCAGGAGGGCTGGGAGTTCCAACATTGTTGTTGTTGAGTTATGAGCCAAACTGGAGGTGGATGGTTAATAGAGCTGATTCTCCGTGGTATCCTCCGATGCGTTTATTCAGACAATCGGAGCCTGGTGGTTGGAGCGGTGTTATAGAAGAAGTTAAAAATAATCTTTATTGCCTAAAAGAAAAGAAGGGTAAACCTAGAACAATTGTTAATGCGAACGAAGAAATTGATTTTATAAAGCAACTTGTTTCAGATAAAAAGTTTGATTTAGCTGAGGAAGAAGCTAAGAATGCGTTGGAGGTTTTTCCAGATAATTTAGGCATTCTTTTTGAATATGCATATCTATTATTATTTAGAGATGATTTTTTGCATGCGGATCAAGTTTTTGAGAAAATTTTTGAACAAAGGCCGAATTCTTCGGCGGTGATAGTTGCAATGGCATACAGCAAAAGTCTACAGCATGACTATGGCGGAGCAATTGATATTATGAAATGTGCAATTTCAAATGATAAGGATAATAAAAGTTTCAATGTTGCCTTGCGGAATCTATATATGCAAATAGGAAGACTTGACCTTGCAATGCAAATAAGAGAAGCAGAGTTTAACAAAGAAAATGTTGTTATTCCTTATTTACCAGATAATTTTAGCGGAAAAACGGTTTTGTTTACTTCTGGGGGGGCATGCTTGGGAGATGTTTTTTTATGGGTGAGATATGCAAAAGAGATGAAAAAAAGGGGTGCATCTTTTGTTGGTGTAGAGTTGGAAAACTCTGTTTTAAGAAACATTTTGAGTCTTTGTCCATATATAGATAAGGTTTTTAATAAAAAAGACTGCGCGAACGGGTTTGATCGTAGGATTTCTATGTTGTCAAGCTTGTGCTTATTTAGAACTATTATAGAAACTATACCATGCGATATGCCTTATTTATATTCAGATAGTAGTCTACAAAATGATTGGCAAAAAAAACTATCTAAAGATTCTAATTTCAAAGTTGGCATCTGTTGTGAAAGCGGATCTGATCAATATGTTTCTTGTTCTTCTCTTATGTATTCAATGTTTAAAAAAAGAGACATGAGCTTAAGTTTTTTGCAGTCTCTAGGTGATATTAAAGGTATTAGTTTCTATAGTCTACAGAAGGATTTTCAAGATAGTGTTAATGTTGGAAAATTTAGGCTAAACGGCTTTGGTTCTGACTTTGATAAGAATCATGGTGCGTTTATGGATACGGCAGCCGTAATGAAAAACTTGGACTTGGTCATAACGGTTGATACTGCAGTGGCTCATTTGGCTGGTGGCCTGGGAGTTCCAACGTGGGTTTTGCTTCCATATAATTCGGAGGGTAGATGGATGGTTGATAGAACTGATTCTCCGTGGTATCCTACGATGCGTTTATTCAGACAATCAGAGCCTGGTGGTTGGAGTGGTGTTATAGAAGAAGTTAAAAAAGAGCTTGATTATCTAACAATAGACAAGGAAATATAATGTTACGTAGAAAAATAGCTATATTTTTGTCTCTTATCTTTGCGATTAATATAAATGCTAATAATGCGGACATGCTTGTTAAAATGGGTAAAGCCTTTGAGGGTAATGGAAAAATAGAACAAGCAATCGGGGCCTATCAACTTGCAGGCTCTGAAGATTCAAAATCGCTTGAAGCACATTCTTGTTTGGCAAGAGCTCTTTATAAAAATAGAAAATATGATTTAGCAGAAGTCGCCTACAGAAATGCGTTAAAGGTTAAACCAGAAAATCTTCAGCTGATGCTTGAACTTGGCAATACCCTTATTCTATTAGATAAAACGGATGAAGCGATTGATACGTTTATGTGTATGCTTATTTTGGCACCCAACTGTGTTCCTGCAATGGGAAATGTTGCGAGAATTTTGTCTAGCAAGGGCAATATTAGCGAAGCGATAGGAATATATGAAAAAATGTTAACCGTTGTGCCAAATGATGTGCTTAGCCAGTTTAATTTGTCTTTGCTGTATCTGACAATTGGCGAATTCAAAAAGGGCTTTGCAATGTATAATGGTTGTAGATGGACCTTAAACCGCGAGCCGCGACCAAAATTTTCACAATCTGAATGGGATGGCTCAACCAGTCTTTATGGAAAGTGCTTTCTTATCTGCTCGGAGCAAGGCTTGGGTGACATGTTCCAATTTATTAGGTATGCAAAAAAGGCAAAGGCTCTTGGGGCCACGGTCATTGCACAAGCTCACAAGCCTCTTGTAAAAATATTGTCGTTGTGTCCGTATTTGGACATTGTTATACAAGAGGGTGCACCTATTCCAGAATTTGATACTTTTGTACCGCTGGTTTGTTTGCCGGAAGTTTTTCAAACGACAGTGGAAACGATTCCTTCTCCAACGCCGTACCTATTTGCCAAAGAAGATCTTGTTAAATATTGGAAACATAGACTGAGTGAAGACAAGACGTTCAAGGTTGGTATTTGTTGGCAAGGAATGATTGAGCAGGACTCTGAGATTATTCGTCATTTTGCAAGCAAAAGGAGTTTTGGGTTAGATGGATTTAAAAAATTAATAGGTGTTGATGGAGTTACTTTTTATAGTTTGCAAAAAGAGCACCAAAATGGCGTTGTTGCTGACGGCCTAGTTATAAAAGGTTTTGGTGATGAATTTGATAAATCACATGGCGCATTTATGGATACTGCTGCAATTATGAAAAATTTGGACTTAGTAATTACTATTGACACTTCTATTGCGCACTTGGCCGGAGGGCTAGGGGTAAAAACATGGGTTATTCTTCCGTATGAAGCAAGCTGGCGTTGGTTAATTGGATGTTCTGATACACCTTGGTATTCGACTATGAAATTGTTTAGGCAAAAAGATTTAGATGATAAATATTCAGTTTTTGATGACGTAAAACAGGAGCTTAAAAAATGTGTTATAGAAAAAGATTAGCAGCCATTGTTTTATTTCTTTGCTTCCAGAATCTTTGTGCTGAAGGTCCCACTATTGATGTAATTATGAAATCGGCCAGGACTGAGGAGAAAAGGGGAAACTTTTCAAAAGCATTGAAACTTTTTGGTAAAGCTTCAAATATGGATCCTGAAAATATAAGATCTTGTATTGGCTGTGCCCGGACTTTATGTGGAATGGATCGGTTCCAAGATTCGATAGATATATTGCAAAAAACCATGAGGCTGCGGCCGGACAAGATGGATGCTCCTGTAGAGTTGGCAAAAGCGCATTATTTGAATGGAAATGTAAAAAAATCACGATTTATAATAGAGACGTTACTTTCTTGCTTGTGGGATTCTCTTGATTTTTATGCTCAAGTCGAAATAGCGGAGAGAAACTTTGAAATAGCTAAAATAATTTTGGAAAGCATTTTGGCTATTAACCCAAGTTCCAAAATTTGTAGATTTCACTTGAGCCAGTGCCATTTAGCTATGGGAGATCTTACAAGAGGCTTTGAGGAATACGAAAGCAGAGAAAAGAGTTGTTTTGATAAGTATTGTTCATGTAAAAAGCCAGAGCTGAGGGATACCAATTTTTCAGGAAAACGAGTTTTGGTTTTTACAGAGTCTGGATCTGGAAATGTTTTTAATTTTGTTCGTTATGCAAGGCTTATAAATGAGCGGGGCGGTAAAGTATTTGTTAAGTTACACAATAACAAAGTTAGAAATATCCTGTCATTGTGTCCATACATAAACAAAATAATAGACAAAGACGTTGCTCCAGAAGATTTTGACTACAAGATATACCTTATGAGCTTGCCTCGTCTCTTTAAGACCACAGTAAAAAATATTCCAAGCGCTACCCCGTATCTCTATGCTGACAAGAAGTTGGAGCAGCAATGGCGACAAAAGTTATCTAAGGATAAAAATCTAAAAGTAGGAATATGCTGGGACGGAAAATGCTTTTCGAATGATGCCTTTGTTGACTACATGGCCAAAAAGCGTACTTTTGATTTCGAAAATTTGTCAAGACTTGCGGATGTAAAAGGGGTAAGTTTTTATTCTTTACAAAAATTTGTGAAAGAAAAACCAAGCGGCAAACTTGTTATAAACAATTTTGGCAAAGATTTTGATGAGTCACATGGTGCATTCATGGATACAGCAGCAATTATGAAGAGCTTGGATTTAGTAATTACCATTGATGGCCCTATTGCCGACTTAGCTGGAGGATTAGGCGTTCCTGTTTGGACATTGCTTCCATATGAATCAGATTGGAAATGGCTAGAAAATAGAAGCGATTCTCCATGGTATCCGAACATGAAGCTATTTAGGCAGCCAAAATCTGGCGATTGGAAGTCTGTAGTTGAAGAAATAAGGCACGAAATAGATAAGCTTGCAAGGAGTTCAAAATGAATGCGAGGACCTTTTTTTGTATTTTGTTTTTATCTTGTTTTTCTGCATGTTCTATGAGTCGCAAGTCCGAAAACACGTCCACAGCTGGGCCGGCTAATACTGGAATTGTGAAAAATGCAGATTATTACAAAAAAAATCCTGATGTTGTAAGTTTTAGAAAACACTTTAGTCGAGGTAAGCATTTTCTAAATAATCAGAAACCAAAAGAAGCCATTGAAGAATTTCAAAAGGCTATGTCTTTTAGGCCAGATTCCATAGAAGCACCATTAGAATATGTAAAGGCTCTTTATGTTATTGGTGAACAGAAAAAAGCCAAAGCTGTACTTAAAACGATATTGGCTTGTTCATGGGATGTGCTAAATTTTGCTGGTTATATTTATGCAAGAGAACATGAGTTTGAAAAAGCTGTAAAAGCAAATGAAATTTTAAAAGTTTTAATTCCAAATGAAGAGCAACCTCGTTGTAACTTAGGTCATTACTATCTTGCCGTTGGTAATTTAATAGACGGATTTAGAGAATATGGGTTTCGTAAAAAAGATAGCTTTTATGTAAATGATAAGACTAAAGAATGGAACGGGGAAAATATTAAGGGAAAGAGGGTCCTGATTTATACAGAGCAAGGCTTGGGAGATATTTTTGAGTTTATTCGCTATGCAAAGTTAGTAAAAGAAAATGGTGGGCATGTAGTATTAAGACTTCATAAGCCGTTTATGAAAAAGTATCTTTCTATGCTTTCTTATATAGACGAAATATCGACAATAAAAGAGCCTTTGCCAGAATGTGACTATAAAACTCAGATTATGAGTTTGCCACGTGTTTTTGAGACTACGGTGGATACAATTCCAGCACCAATACCATATTTGGTTGCGGATGAAAAACTTGTGAGAGAGTGGCAAAAAAGGTTGAAAAGTGACACTAATTTTAAAGTTGGTCTTTGCTGGAGCGGAACAACCTATTCTTCGAATACCCTTACAAGGCAGAAGTCCGCAAGACGATCTATAGCCTTGGAAAAAATGGCGCCACTTGCGGATGTTGATGGTGTAACCTTTTATTCTTTGCAAAAAGTTAAGTCTCCTGATGAGCTTAAAACTTCCGTAGAAAAATTTGTTGTACATGGTTTTGGTGATGATTTTGACAAGACGCATGGGTCATTTATGGATACTGCTGCAATTATGAAGGCTTTAGATTTAATTATAACTGTTGACACCTCTGTTGCACATGTTGCCGGTGGTCTTGGGGTTCCCGTATGGATAATATTGCCATATGAGTCAGAGTGGCGTTGGCTGGAAGAAAGAAGTGATTCTCCATGGTATCCCACAGCGAGGTTGTTTAGAACAAAAGAATTGGAAAAATGGGAGCCTGTTATAGACAATGTCAAAGCAGAGCTAAAAAAGTTGTTAAATAAATAAATTTTAGTGTTAAACAATAAAAAAATGAAAGGGGGGCCGCGGAAAAAATGATCACAGGGTAAGGATGTAGTACATGAAAGCAGCTGGAGATAGTTAATTAGTAAGTAACTCAAAAAGGAATTATAGATGAACGCAAAAAAAAGGAATATCGTACTACTTTCGAGTCTTTTTGTTTCATTACTTTTGTCTTTTTCTATTATCATGTCCACCGACCAAAAGATTTCAACCGTAGAGGTTCAGGCTGGTGAGCTTGTTGACAAGATTACTATTCTGGAGATTAAGACAGAACGAATACATGATGAAAATAAATTGAAAAATATTAGGCTGGAGTTGGGTGTTCTTTTAAAGACTTTCTATGAATTTAATCAAACGCCTAAACTTTTAGAACTTAAAAATGAGCTTAAAAAACGCAACGAAGCTCTTTGGGAAATTGAAGATGCCATTCGCGACAAAGAAGTTGAAGGAAGAAAAAACAACTACTTTGAAAAACTCAACAACTTGGAGCAGCTCAAAGGACAAGAGCTTGTTGATGTTAGAGACTTTCTAAAAGAGTTTGTCTCTATTGCTCGCTCTGTGTACTATCGCAATGATGAGCGATGCCAGGTCAAACGAGAAATTAACGAGCATCTTGGATCTCGTCTTTTGGAAGAGAAGTCATACAAAGAATATAAAGCATAATTATTTAAATAAACTTCCGAATTTTAAGGGCGTGCCAAAGCACGCCTTTTTTTATTTAGACATCTTTAGTATCATAAATTACAGTGCTGAAATTAACCCTTCTTTTTATATGGAAAAAAAATGTCAAAGTTACCAGATATCGATAAAGATTTTGCAAAATGGTACCAAGAAGTTATTTACCAAGCAGAATTGGCAGACCAGGCTCCTGTTCGTGGATGTATTGTTATTCGACCCTATGGGTGTGCTGTTTGGGAAGAAATAAAAACATACCTAGATGGCCGTATAAAAAAAAATGGAGCACAGAACGCTATTTTTCCCCTTTTAATTCCTGAATCATTTTTAAAAAGAGAAGCTGAGCATGTTGAAGGCTTTGCTCCAGAAGTTGCTGTAGTAACTTATGCAGGTGGAAAAAAGCTTGAAGAACCCTTGGTTATAAGGCCTACTTCAGAAACTATTGTTCACCATATGTTTGCAAGGTGGATAAAATCATGGAGGGATTTGCCTTTAAAAATTAATCAGTGGGCAAATGTTGTGCGGTGGGAATTGAGACCAAGAGCATTTTTGCGAACAACAGAATTTTTTTGGCAAGAGGGGCATACTGCTCATGAAACAAAAGAAGAGGCTCACTCACAAGTGTTAACTATGTTAGATGAATATGCAAAGCTTGCCGAGGACATGCTGGCTATTCCGGTAATTAAAGGGCCAAAGACTGAAGCTGAAAAATTCCCCGGGGGAGAAACAACCTATTGCTTTGAGGCTATTATGTATGACGGCAAAGCTCTCCAAATGGGAACATCACATCTTTTGGCACAAGGTTTTGCTAAATCTTTTGAAATTATGTTTCAAAATAGAGAAGGCAAAAACGCTTATCCGTACCTTACAAGCTGGGGGGTAACAACAAGATTGGTTGGAGCAATCATTGCTACTCACGGTGATAATAAGGGCTTAATAATTCCCCCAAATATTGCCCCAATACAAGTAGTTATTGTACCAATATACAAAAAGGGGTCTTCTTCAGAAGAAATTAATAAAAAAGCACAAGAGCTAAAAAGTTCGCTAAAAAAAATTAGAGTTGAAGTTGACTCAGATGAGTCAAAATCTCCAGGTGCAAAGTTTTATAAATGGGAACTTAAGGGAGTTCCAATAAGAATTGAGGTTGGGCCACGAGATATAGAAAATAACCAAGCCGTTGTTGTTGACAGAATTGAAAACAAAAAAGAGTTTGTTCCCTTTGACAAGCTAAACAAATTCATTGCTGATAAACTTGAAGAATTACACAAATCTCTTTTTGATCGTGCTCTTAAAAGACAAAAAGAACGTTGGCACCAAGGAGAAAAACTTTCTGATTTTGGGCCAGACATGGATAAAAAGTCGTACTGTTACCAAACAGGGTGGTGCGGTTGCCCAGAATGCGAAGTTAAACTACAAAAATATAAAGGTAGCGTTCGCTGCATTTTAAAGGAAAATAAACACAAAGAATGTTTTGGGTGTAGCAAAGAAAGCAAATCTGACGTATTTGTAGCAAAGGCATACTAGTTTATAAAATTTTAGGAAGCGGTTGATCTTTATGGGAAGTTTTTGTCTAAATCAATTTGGGCAAACTCTCCCTCTCCGCTTATCTGCATTGTAAATTTTATAATACCTAGGGACTTTAAAAATTCGAATATTTTTTTTCGTCCTTTAGAAACATCGGTATTGCAATCTATTAGCTCTATCTCAGCAAATAGGCCTTGGTTGTAATGTGTTTTTCTGTTGCTTTTTACTTGATCTATTACTATTTCAAGACTGTCAGTCTTATATTTTTGACGTTTTTTCTCCATAGTTTGGTCTTCTATAAAACCAATTTCTTTAAAAAGGCTTAGAGCAGATTCCCCGCTACTTACAGAATATTCAATCTCGTCACAGTGAGTTGTCATACCAGTGCCTTTGTCTTGATACCAATTTTTAAAGCAAACAGAATCACCGTTTTTATCAAATCTAACACGAAGATATTTTAATGCGTCTTTTTGGCCAGTTTTGTTTTTAAAGAAAAAGCTTGAACTTGGATTGTCTATGTATACATTTTTTTGCTCAAATTGTCCGCAATATTTGCTATTCTTGTTTAGCCAGTCTTCCATTATTATTTTTTGTTCTTCAGATATTTTAATCTTTATTTCTATTTCTTGTTGCATTGAATACCTTTTGATTTTTAAGATTTTTAGTAAATATTAGCTTGTATTTTTATTTCAGGCAACAACCAACTCTAAAGTTCTTTGCAAGGAAAAAACTGTACAAAAACAGTCTTTTTGTGTACTATTAGAAATATAAAATTTGTTTTATTGGAGGTTATTTATCATGAAAAGAATTTTAACTTTTCTTATTTTTTCTTTATTATCTCTCAATTTTGTTGGCGCATTATCAATGGCCGTGGAAGAGGAAAAGGTTGCATTTTTGGTCCAGGGCGGAGAAATTGTTTCGGTTGACAGATCACTTGTTAATAGTGTTACAAAATTGCCTGAGGTAAAAAGCTTTTTAAACTTAGAGAACGTCTCTAAAGATGTTTTTTTAAAAATATTGTCAACTAATGCAGCGGCAAATGAAGCCAACGAGTTCGATGAACACGACCTTTCTGAAATTGTAAGAACTTTTTTTGATGGTTATTCTGGAGACACATTTTTTCTATTTTTGAATGATTATTTGCAGGCTATTAGACTTTTGCGGGTTCGGGATGAAATAAAGGCTTCCTTTTTTGAACATTATATAAGAATGCCAATTTTCATTTGCTTAATGGAGATTGAAGTCATTGCCTTGGAAATAGAATATAGCGATTTTGTAACTGATTTTATAAAAGAAAAACTTGCAGTATTTTTTGTTGCAACTGGTGATTTGTCAGCAAAGCAACTTTTGGTTTTGTTTTCGATTTTGTGTTTTGATGCAGATATGCCGGATAGAATTCAAGACTCTATAGTTGATGTTTATGTAAGTCTACCGGATCACATAAAAGCAAATGATTTTGTTGTGAAAAAAATGCGAGCAAGAGCAGACCGAATGCTAGACCAAGCCGCTGCGATTGAAGCAGCGCAGGCCGTACACGATGGTGGTGCTTTAGCCAGAGAGGATTATGCACCGGGAAGAAGAATGGGTGTTTTAGATCCACCAGAATTTATTGACTTCAGTCATTTACCAGTAGCTGTTCCAGCTGTAGCTTTAAGAAGAAGCAGCAGAAGAAGAAACAACGTTGTAATAAAAGTATTTAGGGTTCTAAGCAATCCAAAGGCATGGGTCGTTGCAGGAGTAGCAATAGCTACAATTTGTGTTGCTAGAAAATTAACACGCAAATAACACTTACAAAACTTTATAAAATAAGCTTACAGGCACAGAATATTAGTATTCTGTGCCTATTTTCTTGAGGTATTTTAAAAAGGCCTTTAGAATATGGTTTTATATATATGCACATTTAAAAAGGGGAAAATTGCGTGAATATAAAGTCACTAATAAATCATTTTGCAACCTATCTTTTAACACAAAAGCGCGTAGCCCATAATACTTATTCAGCCTATTGCAAAGACCTGGAACAATTTGAGGAGTTTTTGACAGAACAAAAAATTGAATTAGAAAGCTTGTCATACAAAACCATAAAATTATTTTTATCGCATCTTAAGAACCATAACATTGGACCAAGGAGTCTTTCTAGAAAAATTTCAACACTAAAAGCCTTTTTTTCTTATGCTAATCAAAATTATAATGTTCAAAATTTTATGGTTAATATTGGATTTCCTAAGTTAGAAAAAAAGCTTCCACGACATCTTGTTGAAAACGAGGTAATACAGCTTATGCAAAAAGCTGAAGAAGATGCTAGCCCAACAGGAATTAGAAACAAAACAATGTTACATTTGCTATATGCAACAGGACTTAGAATTAGCGAGTTAGTTAATTTAAAAATACCATCTATTAACTTTGAAACAGGAATGATATTAGTTGATGGAAAAGGGGGGAAACAAAGAGTTGTACCATTACCACAGCCAACAATAAAGCTTCTTAAAAGTTATATTGAAAATACGCACGAGCAATTAACACCAGGACGCCCACCTTTAGATTTTCTTTTTCCAACAGTGTACAAAAACTTAGTAAAATCAATTACGCGACAAGCATTTTGGATGATTCTACGAAAACTTGTAAAAGGCACAAGTTTGGAAAATAATTTATCCCCTCATAAATTACGTCATACTCTGGCAACACACTTGCTGTATAAGGGGGTTGACCTGCGATCATTGCAGATTTTGCTTGGACATGAAAACCTTTCAACCGTGCAGATTTATACCCACCTTGAAGTTAAGCATTTGCGAAAAATTTACGATAAAAAGCACCCACGGTCTTGAAAATTATTGATATTTAAATTTATTAAATGCTACCTTTTTATTAATAAAGTGATTTTTGTATTTTTAATAAAAAAGGTAGCATTTTCTTAAATTAATCAAGATTCTGACTATGAAGGTGCTATAGAATAATTAAATTTAAAGATATAAAAAAGAGCCAGAATAACACTGGCTCTTTTTGTTTCAATAGAAACTTCTAATTTTCTGTGCCCATATTATAATTAGACTTGTTAGAAAGTTACAATAAAATCGGCAAAATTATACCAAGGGCACAAGATGGAAAACTCGTTTGTTGTTGATCAGAAATCTATAATTTCAATATTAAGTTTTATGCAGCCTATATGCACAAAAAGGACAACTGTTGATGCAACAAATTCTATTTTATTCAACGTTGGGCATAAAGAATTAATATTAAAAAGCACGGACTTAGAAATTAGTCTTCAGGCCAGTTGCGATGTTATTGAGAGTTCGTTGACAGATCCACAAGTGTTTTTGGTTTCGGGTAAAAGGATTTTTGAATTATTAAAAGAACTTGATGGTCAAATAACCTTTACTCTTGCTGAAAATCAAATCAACTTTAAGGCTGGCAACAATGTTAACCTTTCTTTAAATCTAAAAAACCCCGAAGACTTTCCTCCGTTTCCTGAACGTATTGAAAATATGATGAGCTTGGACGCATCTTTTATGTCTAATTCTCTTGGTAAGGTGGCATTTGTAATACCACAAAATAACGCAAACCCTTCATTAAACGGATTGTTTGTAGAAATAGATGATAAAGAATTAAAAATGACAGCAACTGACGGGCACTGTCTTGCTCAGGTAAAAACAAAAAAATATACACTTGGGGAAGAAAAAAAGTGGTTACTTCCTCGTAGAGCAATTTTTGAACTAAGAAAACTATTAGAAGTGGTGCCAGAGGGTTCTGAAGTTTTTGTTGGAACTTGCGGCAATCAATTGGTGTTTTCTGGAGGAATATTTAATTTTTTCACAAAACTTCTTGCTGATTCTTTTCCAAAATACCAAACAATAATGGATAAAAAGAATTTTATGCCAGCATCGGTTGACAGACAAAGCTTTATAAAAACATTAAGACGTTCTACATGTCTTTTATCCGGTCAATTTATTGCAACTAGATTTGAATTTGAAAAGGACTCGGTAAGCGTTTCTTTGCAAAATAATGAAGTGGGAACGCTAAAAGAAGAACTTGCTATCTCTGGATTTGAAAAAGAAGGGGTAGACATTCGTTTTTATGCTCCATACTTGTTAAGTGGCCTTCAAGTATTACCTGCGGAGAAGGTTAATTTTTTTCTTCACAATCCAGCAAAGCCTATCATTTTTGAGGCCGAGCAAGCAGATGCAAGTATGACATATCTTGTAATGCCTGTTTCACCAACAAGTGGCAGCTAAATGTGCAAATAAAAAGAGTTCATCTGAAAAGTTTTAGATGTTTTTCTTCTTTCGATATTGAGTTTGATTCGCCGTGCATACTCATTGAAGGAGCAAATGGATCGGGAAAAACCACTATTCTTGAGGCTATACATTATTTGTCATATGTAAGGTCTTTTAGAACTTTTTCACCAAATGATTTGTTTCAATTTGATCATGACAGTTTTTTTATTAAGGTTTATTACGAAACCTATATAGAGGACCAAATTTTGCATAATCAGGTTCAGGCGGGAGTAGAAGGCAAAAAAAAGCTAGTCAAAGTAGACAATAAGACTGTTACATCTTATAAAGAGCTTGTTGACCACTACCGTGTTGTAACTCTTACAGAGGATGATCTATCTCTTGTAAAAGGTGCACCAGAAGGGCGTCGAAATTTTATTGACCAGGCTGCGAGTCTTGCTAATCCTTTGTTTTTAAAAAAAATAAGATTTTTTAAAAAAATCCTACAAAACCGTAACTCAATGCTGCAATCAGATAATATAAACCAAGAAATGTACAATCTTTGGACAGAAAAGCTTTGGCAAGAATCGGTTGATATTCAAAAAGAAAGAAAAGTTCTTCTAAAAGAGATTCAAGATATTGTGCAACAACTTGTAGAAAAATATTTCAGCAGTGAATTTTCTATTAAGCTTTCTTATAAGCAAAATAAAATAAAAAAAAATATGTCGTTCGAAGATTTTTTGATAGAAAACCCTTTTTTGCAAGAGCAAGAAACAAGAATTCGAAGATCTCTTTTCGGTGCACATTTAGATGATATAATAATTTCGTTTAATGACAAAAAATCTCGCCATTTTGCATCTAGAGGGCAGCAAAAATTAATTGTCGTTCTTTTAAAAATTGCACAGCTTAAGCAGCTAGAAATCAAAAAAGGGGAGGCTATTTTTTTGTTGGATGATTTTGCAACAGATTTTGATGAGACTAAAATGAAGCTAATTCTTAAAGCCTTAGAAAATTTAAAAGGGCAGATTATTCTTACATGTCCCTTGGGAAACAGCAAGCTTAAAAATCTTTTGAAAAAATATAAATTTCAAACAATTTCTCTGGATTAATTTACAAAATTCCATAAACTATAAATTAATTGAAATTACTTTTTTAAATTGTTACAATTGTAACAATTATGTTTTTTAAAAAAATAAAATTTTTAAATCGTGCAAAAATTTGACATTTATTAAAAAACAAACATACTTAGAACTGAAGATCCGGTTTTTGAAACAAGATCTTCAATTTAACTTAGG
Source organism: bacterium (assembly GCA_018647505.1). Taxonomy (GTDB): domain Bacteria; phylum Babelota; class Babeliae; order Babelales; family JABGSX01; genus JABGSX01. The sequence goes on from JABGSX010000040.1 coordinate 27,237, forward strand.
CTTCATTACTACTCTCCTTTTTTCCACCGTGTTGATTCGTCAACGCGGTGGTTTTGTTTTGCGCAAAAATCATTAAAAGGGTATTGATTTATTTTTTTTGTCGTTTTAGATTAAGAACGGTTTTTTGTTTAATATCTCGTAAAGGGAGAGATTATGAGAAAGTCCGTTTTTTTATATCTTATTTTCTTATCTACGCTACTCTGTTCACGCGAATTTTTAGCAATTCGCTCCCGCAAAGATCATGACCCTAAAATAATAGAGATCACACTCACAAACTTACCTAGTAAAGGTGACACCAATGGAATGGGCGTTATAAAAAAGCACGATAAAATGGTGCGGAAAAGCCTTCCAAAATATATTCAAGATCGTTCAATTGGTAAAATGGTGAATGGTTTTACTAACAAAATTAAGCACTTTCTTAGCATAAAGAAGATAAACCTTAGCGATTTTAAGATATATCGTTCTGGTGGTCATTATCCTGGTCATTATTCATTTTACACTCCTGATGGAGTAGATTCTGCAACGTTGATAAAAGAAATAGGAAAATGGTTAAAAGAAAATAAAATCTCTGCAAGTGTAAGCGAGGCTGCGGCTGTTTATATTGGAGGAGAATCTGTAATTGGATTAGAAGGAAAATCTTTAAATGGAAAAGAACTTTCGCTATTACCAACAAGTTTGATACCAAAGTATGAATATATGTTAAAAGGATTAAGAAAAGAAGCCTCAGCCGCAAAAGGCAAAAAAAAGGATGAAATAGAAAATAAAGCTGCAGCACTTGCTCAGCGCATTGAAACTTTAAAAAAAGTTAAAGCTATTTTGTTTTGGCATCAGGAGGTTCCAACAACAGGGCTGCGTGTTTCTGACAAATTTTCTTTCAACTATGAGTTTCTTCCGCATATGCTTCCTTTGTGGGTACTTGCTCCAAAAAAGGGCGCCGGTGTTCGTGTTGTTGATATAGACACTGGAATTGCAGCATTTAACATGAAGGGAAACGCAAAATATTTGGAAAATCCAGATCTTGGAATTACAAGTCCACAACTAAATCCACTGTATGACAACTGCAACCTTGTTGGAAAGAGAGGAACAGATGATATAGAACAGTGTGTATATACAGTTGAAAATTATGTTGGAGAATCAAAGTTTAACTACGGAGAACTTGAAAAATACGTACCTATTTGGATTCGCAGTTATCTAGCCAATAAAGATGTGCGCTCTATGACCGCATACTTAAAGGCTAAAGGAAAAGACGGGCTGTTTGATTCTTCGGGAAAAATAACAGAAAAAGGAAAACAGGCCATAGATGATATAACAACCGGACCAGAGGGATTTGCGCCAAAAGGGGGCGATAGTAAGTTTGATTTGGTTGAACTAGAAAATGGGCAAAAGGTTATACTACAAATGCTTCCAACAGCAGAAATACTACAAACTCAGGAAACGTTTGTATCAGGGCACGGAAGCCATACTTCTGGACTTATTGCAGGCAAACTGCAAGGATCTTCTAATGTTGAAACTCCCGCTGATGATACTGGTATATGTGGGATTGCTCCAGAAGTGGATTTTGTTATGGTAAAGGCCTTCCCAGCAAATGGAAGTAGTGATACCCCAACTCTTATTGCTGCTGTAAAGAAAGCAATTCAATATGGTGCTGATGTTGTTAATTTTAGTCTCAAAATAGACGATAAAAAACCAACAAACGACTTGTTAAAAGACTTTTTCTCATTGATCCCGTATCCAGTTGTTGCATCCGGAAATGACGGCTCTCCAAAGCTTTCTCATAATTACCCTGGCGTGGTTGAGTCATATCCAGGAAAATTTGTTAGCATTCCATTTGATGTTGGTTCATTCAGCTATAAAATTGATAAAATTGGTACTGTTGGCGAATTTCCTATCTCAATCTTTTCTCAGTATGAACCTGGAATTGGTCCCAAATTTGTGTCGCCAGGATTTAATATTTTAAGCAGCGCTTTGGTTCCAGGACAAAAAGATCCGGCAACATACGTAGTTATGGACGGAACTTCAATGGCAACACCAATTATGACAGGTTTTGTGGCATTAATGCTTTCGGAGTTTAAAAATGATTTTGACAAAGAAGAGATGCTGACAACATGTTACAGGTCTGCAGTTCGATATCATGATAATGATGAATGGAATACAAAGACATTGCTCGGTGCATTAGACATGAGAACCGCATTGCTTACCTTGCATGTTATAAGAAACCTACGCGCTGTTCTAGCTAAGAAAAAAATAGATATTAAATTTAATAATCTTTTAGAGGCCGCAAATACTATATTTTTTGGTATGGTTGATGAGTATTCCCACATAAATCTTACTGGACAAAGTTTCAAAAAGAATCTTGCAGAATTTTTAAACGTGGCAAATAAAAATAGAAAATTATTTAACAGGAAAAAATTAGAAGAAAAAATAGGTGGAAATACTTTGGACGCAGCTGTAACATATGTATCAAATATAGTTTTATACGCCTACAAACCTTCACTTGTTAAAACAAAACCAAACATATCTGACACGATATTAGCTAAGGTCAAAAAAGTTCTTAAAATCGATAATTTAGACATATTTAGAGATTTTCCTGAAAAAACAAAAAATCGACTGCTAAAAACAGAAAAAATAAACGAATACTGGGAAGAACAGGCTAAATTGCTAAAGCAGCACCAGGCGACAAAGAGTTTGGCCAGAAAAGTAGGAAAAAAGTCAAAAGATAAAATTGTTAGCGAATTTAAACAAATCGAAGAATTTCGTAATACACAGGTGAGAGCTGAATGAAACAAACCAAAATAATTTTTAATCTAGTTTTTATTAGCTTAATTTTGTTGTCATCAAATGTAACAAAGACGGAAGAATATGTGTACCCTGTTGCAAAATTTAATGATGAGGTCTGTGTTATATATCAGTCTCAGTATGACCACATAGAACTTTGGTTTTGGAATCCAAGCACAAAGGCATTGCGAAAAGCCCTTCTTTCGTATTTTATTCCTGCAGGATTGCAAGTTTTACCAGGAGAAAAGGGCTTTAGTGTTGTTGATAATGATTGTATTCGAGTTAAGTTTCCAGACAAACGTTCACCAAAAAGAGTGGATACGTATTCAGGTCTATATGACGTAAGTGTTGTACATTGGCTAGACAGTGAAAACTGTTATTTAGGTGCAAAAATGGGAGACAATTACGGAATTTTTCAGATAAACACATCGGGGGATATTAGTACGATTGTTAGAAAAAGATATGATTGCATGTATCCACAGAAAGTAGACGATAGCCTTTTTTATATTGAACGGTTAGAAAATAAATGCAGAATTGCCTCTGTTGATTATTCATTTTCAACTTTAGAAGAAAAACGGTCTCTTTTAGATGAAGAAGCCTCAACAGAATATGCAGAGAAATTGTGGCAAAATGGAAATGAAAATAGTTCTTTGTGGATAATGAAGAATGGCAAAAATCAAAAAGAAATTTTACCATGGCAAGAAGTATCTATGTCGTTTTTAAATATGGCTTCAGAGAAAGAAGGTTTTTTCTTAGAAACACCTTCTTTAATCAATCGACATGATGAGTTTATAAACTTTACATATCACCACATAAAAAAAGAGGCTGATGAGTGGAAAACAAAACCATTGTTTGATTTTTCTATTCCAGCGCAATATTTATTACCAAAAAGCAATTCTAGAGTTTATGAATCTATATTGCCATTTTTGCCAGTATACAAGTCAAATGGCATAGTTTTTATAAATAGTGACAAAAGCAAAAAAGAGTCATTTGTCGACATTTTCTTTTATGATCTGGGGTCAGGAAAAATTAGACAAAAAACCACATGTGATAATGGATCACACATGTTTTGTGCCCCACTACCAATTAATGGAAAAGTATTTCATGGTGGTCAGGTTGCCTCAGAAAACCTAGATAAAAAAGATGATCCGTTGTTTTTTTGGATAAATGATCTTGGTAATTTATGCTTAGAACTTCCTTATTTTGATTTGTAAAGATAAAAGCCAATATGTGTATATTGGCTTTTATCTTTACAGAGCTTTATATACGGTTATTCTTCTTCATCACCACCGGAACAGTCAGAAAGAACCTCTGATATAGAATCTGGAACACCAATTAATTGTAGAAAGTCAGATGCTAACTCAACTCCTAATTCCATACTAATTGTAAGTGAAACCGTTCCTTTCTCTACCCCGTCACCTTCTTCAAAGGTCGCGTCTTCTAGCCGTTCAGAAAATTTTGTTGCAAGAAGTTTGCCAATTTTACTTTTAGCAAAATTAGTTCCACCAACATCTTTAAATAAGTCTAAAAGACCACTTTTTATAGCCGCTTTTTCATAGCCTGCTATTGTATCATTAAAAATAAATTGAATGTCCCATACCCCAGCTTCGCAAATACTGAATGCAACTCTTGCGCCAAACTTTTCTAAAGGACAGTTTCTCATATCGCTTAAAGTGCTAGCATCTATTTTTTTATTTGCCTGACTACCTGTCAATTGGTTTTTGGAGCTTGAAAAAACATTATGGAAGGCCTTATATGGGCCACCAAAGGTACTCTTTATAATCTCTAATTCCAAATCTTTTATTAGTCCTCCTAATAATCCAATTTCAAAGTCAATAGCTATTCCCTTTTTTCCGCTAGCTTCAATTGAAAAATTAATTGAAAAATCTGGGGAATTAAAACCATCATCAACACCAGCACTCTTGCTAACATTATTTGCATCTTTGGTTGCTTTTTTCTTAGCTATTGGATGACTAAGAGAGCTAGAAAATAAATAAACAAAAGGATAAAAAAGATCTCTAAGTTGCTTTTTGGTAAGAAAGCTAAGTGGAGAATTTAAAGAAATTGTCACATCAAGATCAATATTAGTTTTATTAATATCATAATATATCCCAAAAGCAATATCGCTAAGAATCATTTTCATGATTGAGGCAGTTAAATTTAGCAAAAAGCTAGATACATCTTCTATTTTATCGCAAACATTCTTTGTTTTTTCGTAGTAAGTATGAACCTTTGCAAAGTAACCTGATGACTTTTTAATAAAATCTTTGGCAGCCTCGGTTTCATTTTTAATGTCTTCCTTGAGAGTTTTTTTCATTCGATTTGCTGTTGCAATAAGACTGGCTTTTTCATTCTCAAGTTCTTGTTCTAGCTTTTTAAGATCGTTTAAACTTTTCTTTGCATCTGAGTCAGAGCTTTGCCCTGAAGTCTTTGCACTATTTAATTGATTTTTTGCGGCACTCGTGTTTCCAGATTTTGCATCTGTTGCAGCTGTATTTAGATCAGAATTTGATTGTGCGGCGGCTACTGCTGCTGCCGCCGCATTTCTTCTTGCAGCAGCAGTAGCCGCTGCCGCTGCTGCTGCACGTTCTCTATCCAAAGCCTCAGTTTTTCTATCTGCAGCCTCCTTTTCTTTTTCCTCTTTTTTCTTTTTGTCTTCTTCTTTTTTCTTTTTGTCTACTTCACTTGAAACATCGCCCGCAAGCTCACCAAGAAGGGCTTGTGTAGCAATAGGTATAGAAAGAGAAAGTAATAACAATACAATTGATAAAGCCTTTGGTTTAATTTTCATAAACTATCCTTTTTAAAAAATAAAAAACGTATTTATTCCTAAACTTTATTTGCTAGACTAGCTTATCCTTCTTCTGTTTCACCTTTAAAACAATCAGAGAAAACTTCTGAAATTGCGTCTGGAATCCCTACAAACTGGAAAACAAATGATAGTAATTCTCCATAAGGCTCTAAGGTTATTCTTATTTGTACGGCCTCATCAGAATAGTCTGTTAATACTCCGTCAGATATCCTATCGCCTATAAAATTAGAAATTACTGTAAGGCTTTTTTCATCTTTTTTATCACTAAAAATATTAGACAAAATACCATTTACTTTTTTACTTAAAACTTCCTTTGGACTTAGATATTTTGTCTTTCCTTTTATTTTTACCTTTTCTTTTAATTTTTCTTTATCAATTAGTGCAAATAAATCTAATCCTTCTAATCCATGCCCAACTTCTTTTGCTGTGCATGGACTTGCTGAAATCATTACTCCTAGCTGTTCAAAATCAGAAGCTAGCGATTTATTAATATTATTAAGTTTTACATAAAATAATTTTTTAAGCTCTGATTCTAATTTTTTTGGCAAACTTGGTAATGCATAATTAACGATTACTGTTTTTAAGTCTTTAACTAATCCAGAAGATAAGAATGCAAATGTACCTATAATTTGCAACTTATTTCCACCTGTCTCTTTGGCTTCGAAGGTAAATTTTGGAGGCTTATGGCTTTTTTCTGTTTTACTTTTATGCAAAGTATCACTGATTACTTTAAGCACCTTAGCTTTATCTGATTTAGGCATAAAATCTAGAGGAGAATTTATATTTAAAGCTATTGAAATATTTATTATATCTTTATAGTCATCTGTCCAACTTAAATACATAGATAATGCCAAGTTAGACATAAACGCAGAAATTATATTTACAGCTAAGTTTAAATATACATCTGCACCATTATAAGCAGCTTTTACACCTTTATATATATTTTCTCCGGCCTTTTTAATGTCTTCTGCAGATGCTTCACCTTTTAGTATTGCAAGCCTTATTGATTTTACTGTATCATCTAGATTCTTTTTAGCCGCTTGAATATCTTGTTCTGCAGACTGAGTGCTGTTAGAAGCTTGCTGCAAAGAACCTTGCGCACTTTTTGCATCTTCTTCGGCTTGTTGCCCAGAGCCTTTAGCCTTTTGAACATCAGCCTGAGCCTGCTGTGTATTCCCAGAAGCTTGAGCATTAGCTGCCTGATTAAGATCGTTAGCGGCCTGGTTGGCACTATTTATAGCTTGACCAGCCTTATTTGCAGCTTGCTGTGTCTGCTGTGCAGCTTGTTGTCCTTTGTTTGCAGCCTGTTGCACATCTTGACCAGTCTTTTGCGCTTTTTGACCTGCCTGCTGTACATCTTGGCCAGTTTTTTTTGCACCACTTTCTGCAGAATCTGCATCACTTTTTGCTGTGTCAACATCACTTTTTGCCGTATCAACATCGGATTTGGCATCATCATAGGTATTTGTTGCAGTATCAGCCACATCTTCACCTGCAGATTCGTACGATGTTGCCATTATGCTAACGCCAGTCTTAAAGTTGTCATAATCTTCTTTAATATTCTCAATAACCCCAGACTTTCCTTTTTTTGTGGTATAAAAATAGTTATAAAAATCATCTTCACTGCTAACATAAATACCTTTTATATCAGCGTCTGTTACGTTTATATAACTATTTACACTTATACCTGTAAAGTTAACATATTTAATTGTGGCCTTTTCAAAGCTAATATCAATTAAATATGAACCAGCAAACGAGGCTGCACAATGTGTGTAAGTCCCATTTATATCATGATTACCAATCAGAGAATCATAAAAGTTTGTTTTTGAAATGTTAGCTTTTTCAAAATAAGCTTTATTGGATAATGTAGCCTTTTCAAAATTAGCCCCTGACATGGTAGAACTTCCAAAATTAGAACCAGAAATATTAGCCTCTTCAAAGGTTGAATCTTTTATATTTGAACTCTGGAATTTTGCTTTTGTAATGTTTGAGCTATCAAAATTACAAGAATTTATTTTAGATAGCTGAAAGTTTGCTTCAGTTAAAGTTGCACCGTCAAAATCAACAGAATCTAAAGTTGTTTTATAAAAACCATAATTTGTTAGGTCCTTACCAGAAAGATCTGCCCCTTTTAACACCAAAGTCCTATTTCCAAAACCAACAAAAGAATCCTGGTCAAAGTAAGTTCCATGTAGATCTGCACCAGTCAAGTCAATTGTTCCGCTAAATTCAGCCCCAGTAAAAATATCCCATCTTAATCGTGCTTTTTCAAAATTATTTGTATTATAAAATTTGCAATTTCTAAAGCATGCTCGTTTTTTATCTGAAGTTGCCGATATACTTGCCTCAGAAAAGTTGCAGCCGTCTATAGAACAATTATCAAAAATAATGTCATCTGTGCTAAGACTTATATTAGAAAAGTTACAATTTTTTAAGTTTCCATATTCAAAATTAAATCCAGAAAGGTCCATAGCTTCAAAAGAACTTCCAACAAAGCTGCTACGATTAAAACTTTTACTAGGAAAAATAGCTTCAATAAAAACTCCACCATTAAACCAAATCCCCATTCCATCACCACTATCTGTACCATATTTTGCATTGCTAAAATTCGCTTTTAAAAGGTGAGTATCAGAAAGATCTAAAGTTCCATAAAATTGCACATTATTAAAACTTGCATAACTCAAATTGGAGTTGCCATTAAAGGTAATACCCCATAATTGAGCATCATCAAATATGGCCTTTTGCTCAGAAGTTGTTGCAAAAGAACAACTTTCAAATTTAATATTTTTCAAAGTAGAAGAGTTAAAATAAACATCCGCATTAGATATATAGCAAGAGCTAAAAAGGCTATTAAATAATGTTCCAGATTCAAATGTTGCACCACTAAGATTACAATTTTCAAATTCCACATTATACAAATACGCACCAACAGGCACATTAGACTCGCCACCAAAATTCACAAGCGACAAATTACAATCTTTAAAAGTAGTAAAATAGCCCTCAGGAACCTCACCGGCAGAATGTTTGTTGAAAACGGTTTTTTCAAAATTAGTATGCTCAAATGAGCAATTATCAAAGGTAGCCCTGCCAATTTCCAAGCCACCCATATCAGCATTATTAAAATTACAACCGGTAAAAGAGGTCGGTTTTATTTGCTTACCATTTGAATTTATAAAACTTTCAATATTAAAACCCTCAAAACTAACATTACTAACAGGGTCAGTTTTTAATAAAAGATCCAAGTTGGAATTAGAGCAAACAATAGAAAAAGAGAACAAAAGTAAAATATAAAAAATTTTCTTCAAAACACGCTCCTTATAACAAACGTTTTAGATATTCCTTAATCATTGTTATATAACAATGAAAATAAAACAAAATGAGCAAAGTTTGTAGTCTTTTTAGGCGAAAGTATTGAAAAGCATTAACTATAAAAGCTATTTACCTAACAACAAAAAATAGCTATACAAATTTTAATATGTTGTTTTTTCATAATATATATTATCGGACGTAAGTAATAGAAAAAACAAAGCTGCAATTTTTAAACTCTACCTTTTTTAAACATTCTTTTTGTTGACTTACCTCTTTTGCCTTTGCTTTAATAAAATTATGTTGTTAGGTATTAAATCCTGTTTTTATTAATTAAGGAAACTACTATGAGGCATATATTTTATAAAACCTTCGCGTTTTTACTTTTCACGTCTATTTTATGTTTTAATGTTTTAGATTCTAAATCTAAACCAACAAAGAGAAAACTTGATAGTATTGGATCTATTTCTTCCAGCATTGTATCTTCGCAGCACCTTCCAAAAACGCCTAATTCACCAAGCTTTGAAGTGTTTAAATCTGAAAAAATTAAAACAATTCCAAATGGTCGCTTTGCTGCTTTATCACAGGATGGATCAACCTTGGCTGCTGTTTTTGGAAATCGGCGCTCGCCTTCTGTTCAAGTAAGGAATCTAAAAACTAATACAATAATTCAAACAATTCCAAATGCAACCGCCCCTATTTTATCACAGGACGGGACAACCTTGGCTGCTGGAGTTTATGATAAAGCAACCAATACTTTTTCTGTTCAAGTATGGAATCTAAAAACTAATAAACTAATTAAAACAATTACAAATTCAGTCTGGATTTGGCCTGTTTTATCACAGGACGGGACAACCTTGGCTGCTACAGTAGATAATTCTGTTCAAGTGTGGAATCTAAAAACAAACAAACTAATTAAAACAATTCCAAATGGTAGCTTTGCTGCTTTATCAAATGATGGATCAACCTTGGTTGTCCAATTAGGGAATTCTGCTCAAGTATGGAATCTAAAAACTAAAACTTTAATTAAAACAATTTATAATGCAAACGGACACTCCTTATCACAAGATGGATCAAAATTGGCTGTTGTTGGAAAATGGGGATCATCTTCGGTTCAAGTGTGGAATCTAAAAACTAAAACTCAAGTACTAATTAAAAGAATAAAAAATGCGGTCTGGCCTGCTTTATCACAAGATGGGTCAACCTTGGCTGTTGAATTGTATGATGAATCAAGTAGAAAACGTTCGGTTCAAGTGTGGAATCTAAAAACGAACAAGCCAATTAAAACAATTCCAAATGCATGTTTTGGTAATTATTATGCTGTTTTATCACATGATGGATCAACCTTGGCTGTTGAATGGTATAGTAAAAACAAGAAAACATATTCTGTTAAAGTGTTTAATCTAAAAACTAAATAACAAAAAACACATAAGCCCGCGGAAAAACTCCGCGGGCTTAATAATTTATATACTTTTCTTACGAATGTTGCATTTGTTTTTTGTACAAAACAATAATAATTGGAATATTTTTATTAAAATTAAAATCTACAAGACTTGCTTCAAATTCTTTGTACCATTCTTTTCTTGTTATTTCTTGATTTTTTTCTATAAAAAGAAAGTCACAAAACATTTCTTCTAACACAAATTCTTGCACGTATCCCTGCTCACCACCATTGCTTAATTTTTTGTACACATTATGCGCTCCTTTTGGAAGATTTTTACTTTGTGTACTTAAACATGCAATATCGTGGTAGCAGTTGAGCGATTTGAGAATTGCGTTTATCAAAAGGCGCCCTGTTGTGCGGTTGTACGTTTTAATTGTGTGGAATCCTGGCGTCAAGAAGGCGTTTTGCAAATCTATAATGTCACGTTCAGAAAATTTCAAAGATTCAACTTGGGCTTTTTTTCGTTGCATTTCTATACTGATTTTCTTCATGGCTGTGCCTTTCCAGGTCGAATTGTGTTTTGACTTTCTTTACCGTTATGCAATTTTAAAAATTTTAAACCTTATTTTTTTTCATACCTTACATAAATCAAAACACTAAAATCAATCTTTTGCAACACTTAGCGCATGTTTTGCCCAAAAGGCCGCATACGCAAAACACCAAAAAGCGTGATTTAAAGGGGTTATTTGCAACACAAGAGGCGCCAAAAAATTTCTTATAAATATTTTTAATTTATGTACTTTTAAATAAAATCCTACAAGAAATTCTAACAATGCTTGGAAAAATATTTGATAAGCTCATAAAAAATCCCCGACCAAATGGTCGGGGAAAACTTAAAATAACCTCGCTATTTTATTACCCCCATCCTTTCTTTCCAGCCTTTTCAATACGCCTAGCTTTTCTCTCTGCTCTTGGAGGTCGTTCTGGCCCTCCCTTTGGAGACGGCTGATTAGCGATAGCTGCCTCCCTCTTTTTAAGCGTCACTCCACGCTTTGCAAGTTTTCTTAAAGTTGCTCCGTCGCGACGCTCAACGGCCCTTGCAACCCTGGCCGCCATTGTATCCACAACTAAATACCCTTTTTTTCTCTTTGGGCAATATAATAAAGAACTAGAAAATGTCAAAACAGCAATCGATAAAACAAAAATCTTTTTAATCATGTATTTTTCCTTTTATTCGGCATATCTATCTACAACGTGTTCCATATCCCCGTCTTTTCCTCTTCCTGATGCCGCCCTTGCTTCAGCGGCTGCAGCCTTTTTAGACAGTCTTCTTTCCGCTTTGCGGTCTTTTCTAGGAGAACCTTTTCCGGAACCACGCTTTCCGTGCCTAGTTGCCGCTGCTATTTTTTTATCACCCTTTTTTTTTGTAGCATCAACACATAACGGCAAGCCAATTAAGAGAGCCAAAAATAAAAATTTTAGTTTTTTCACAATCTATCCTTTTATAGAATATAGTTTTGTTTATTAAAGCAAGGAAAAGTATTATACCGAATTTTCTTTCAGTTAACAAATTTTACACAATTATGCCTTTTTGGGGGCAAGATTTGCTAACCGCCAATCATTCAGAATGAAACATTGTTTTTTTTTATTACAGCTGTTTTCCTCGCCACAGGCCACACAAGCTTATCGCAAGCGCATCTGTTACATCCTGCTTTGATTTATGTCCAATTTTTGGAAAAAGATGTGTTATAATTCTAGCAACTTGTTCTTTGCTTGCACCCCCAAAGCCGGTAAGGGCAGACTTTATTTCTCGTGGAGAAAACTCAAGCAGCTCCAAGTTGTTCCGATCTGAAAGCAAATACAATATTCCGCGAAGATATCCAAGCTTTAAAAAATTTTGTGCATTTTTCCCAAGAAATGGTGTTTCTATTGATAGAACATCAACATTAAACTGTTTTATTTTGTCAGAAATAGAGTCATGGAAAATTGTTATTCGCTTGGCTAAGTGATGTTTTTGTGGCAATCGCAAAAAACCATAATCAAGTAAATAAACTTTGCCTTGTGTATATTGAATAACCCCAAAGCCAGTTATTGAAAAGCCAGGATCTACTCCCAAAATTATCATGCTACTACAAACCTATGTTTTATTTTTATTATAAAAGCATGCTCATAATATCATCATAAGGGGAAAACACAAAATAAGAGCCACGGACGTTAGCCATGACTCTTAAATAGATTAATTAAATTATAATTTATTTATCTATTTTTAAATGATACACCCAAATTGGTGGAAGATTTGCTGTAATATGCTCTGAGTCAAATAAGTATTCTTCTCTTAGGCTAGACATCAACTCTCGCTTCGCTTTAAAAACCTTTAAAGCTTTCTTGCAATCATCAAAAAGGCCTAGCTTTTTGTTAACTCTCAGCGCAATTTCTCGAACCTTGGCAATTCCCCCAAGCTCTACATAACTTATAATTCCGCCAGGCTTAATTAACTTCTTATATTTCTTGATAATTTTCTTTATAACTTCTAGTGGAATATTTGTGAATGGAACTGTAGAAACAATATAGTCATACCTCTTATCTGTTTTCCACGTGGTAACATCTTGGCAATAAATATCAACTTCTTTTTTATATCCAAATTGTTGATTCAAAGCCAGTACGTATTCTTCATTAATCTCAACGATGTCCAGCGAGTCTTTATCCTGAACATGTTTAAATATTTCTCTAGTTACAGCACCGCAACCAGCTCCAACTTCAAGAATATTTTTAGGCCCCTCATGCGCTGCAATATACTTTGTACATGCCTTGGCAACAAACGTTGAACACGGACTAAGCGCCCCAACAGTCAAACCGTCTCTTGCAATTCCTTTTACAAATAAGCTTATATTTTTTCCCCATAAATAACGTGAGCCATTGTAAGCTCCTCCGGCCAAAGCAAGGCCAAGCAAAACCCCCAGCGTTATACTTCCTTTTTTCAGCAAAAATTTGTTTTTTGCGTACATAAAATAACCCTTTGATTAATGTGTTTTTATTGGAACTTCGCTGTGCGATCAACCGTTTGGATCGTACTCGTCAAAACGAGTTAGCTCCCGTATGAATGTTAAATTAATAGTGCCAGTTGGACCATTACGTTGTTTACCAACAATAAGTTCAGCCAAGTCCGGATTTTCCGTGTCCTGGTTGTATACTACTTCGCGATACAAAAACATTATAAGGTCTGCGTCTTGCTCAATAGCACCAGACTCTCGCAAATCTGAAAGCATTGGCCGTTTATCCATCCTGCTATCAACAGCTCGAGAAAGCTGAGAAAGCGCAATGACAGGAATCTTTAACTCCTTCGCCAACGCCTTTAAGGAACGTGAAATCTCAGAGACTTCTTGATGCCTGTTCTCATGTCGCTTTGTACTATGTAAAAGCTGCAAATAATCAACAACAAGAATATCTAATTTATTTTGCAATTTTAATTTGCGAGCCTTTGTGCGAAGATCAAATATATTCAAAAAAGCAGAATCGTCAATGAAAATCTTTGTTTCTGCAAGTTGAGCTGCAACATTTGTTAGCTCAATCCATTCCTCAGAAGAAATTGTAGCATTTCTAATGTTTCTATGAGCAATTCCAGATTCTGTTGAAAGCAACCTCAGTGTCAGCTGCTCCGCGGACATTTCAAGAGAAAAAAAACCAACGACAAATCCATCTTTTGCTGCCTGAGCCGCAATATTAAGAGCCAAGGCAGTTTTGCCCATTGAAGGCCGCGCCGCCAAAACAATAAAATCACCAGGCTGAAATCCAGACGTCATATCATCAAGCTGAGAATAGTGTGATGCAATACCAGTTATTCCTTGGCTGTTGCTTTTAATTTCAGATAAGTGCTTAAATGTTTTTTTTAACCAAATGTTAAGCTGAACAAAACTCTGAGCAACCCTTTTGTTGGCAATCTGAAAAATAGTATTTTCTGCCTTATCAACAACTTCCTTTATATTTTGATCATCTTGAGAATAGCATGAACTTATAATATCGGTTGCTGAGCTAATTAGCTCACGTAAAACAGCTTTGTCTTTTATTATGTCTGAATGTTGCTCAATTAACCCTACTGCCGGAATCTCTTCTTGCAAAGAAACCAAATAAACAACACCACCTATTTTCTCAAGCTGTTTTTTCTTTTCAAGCTCATCCTGAAGAGTAATTAAGTCTATCCGTTTGTGCTGATTGTAAACTTCTAAAATTGTCTCATAAACCGTTCTGTGTGCTAAATGATAAAAATCCTGCGGAAGCAGCATCTCAGAAACACGCGAAACATACTCGTCGTTTAAAAGCAAAGCTCCCAAAACAGCCTTCTCAGCCTCCAGGCTAAACGGTAACTGCTTGCCAAGGGATCTTTCAGGAAAAATGTTTCTTCTGTCTTGTTGTGTTGTGTTTTTCTCTCTTGGCATTAATACTAATCCAAAACGATTTTATTTTTTTTCTGCTACGACATTCAGCTTTATTTTTGGTTGCAATCTAGAAGACAATTTGACGGTTACATCAAAAGCCCCTTTGCTTTTTATTGACTTGTCTAACTCAATCTGGTTTTTGGCAACTTTAATTCCTTTTGCATCTAGAAGCTCAACAATCTCTGTTCTATTAATTGCGCCATAAAGTTTGCCATCATCATGCATTTTACGTTTGAGTGTTAAAGTCATTGATTTTATTTTTTCAGCTAACATGGATGATTTTGACTCAACAACTTCTTTGCGATGCACAACGTGCTTAACTTTCTTTGAGTAATATTCTTGATTTGATTTCGTAATAATAATGCCTAGCTTGCGTGGTATCAAAAAATTTTTCGCATACCCCTCTTTGGCATTAATAATCTCTCCTGCTATGCCAATTTTTTCTATATCCTTTAGCAAATACACTTTCACAGCGGTCCTTTTATTTAAAACTAAATGTAAAATTTCCTATCAATTTTAGAAAGTACAGCACATTAAGTATAAACATACCGCCAAAAATTAGAAGAAGAAAAGTTACTTTCTCAAATCTAACAAAACCTTTTCAACGTCAGAAATTGTCGCACCAGAAGCTGCGCTTGCAACGACTTTTTTCTGGTCATTGGACAAAGAAAAAGACCCAATAGCTTTTGCCAGTTTTTTACCGGATAAATACATCACACTTTTTGCAACCCCAGGCAGTCCAAGACCAACCGGACGATTTAAAATACAATACCAAGCAACAAGCTGACCAGGAGTCCACAATCCAATATCTATTTCGTGAAAATCTTTTTTGATTTTCAACTCTGCCTTTATATTTTTTCCATGCTTTGTAATATCTTGCCATCTGACTGTCTCACCTTTTGGATAGGCTGATCCACTTTTCAATTTAGAAAAGTCTATCCGACCAAGAGGAACATTCTTTTGAAGACTATCAACAACAAACATTTTGAGCTTTTTTGAAAATATATCCGATGACTTAGCAACTACTGTCCCAGATGGCTTGGCAGGCACTGACACAGATAGCTTAGGAACTCTGTATTTTCTATCTTTTTTCTTACCCCAAGCAACAAAAAAAACACAACCCAACAAAACAAAAATACATTTATACTTCATATGCCTACCTCGAAAATAAAAAAACTTTAACTGTATATTCATTTATAAAACGTTCACACAAAAAAGCCAAGACTTATGTTTGAAAAAAATCATGACCTACCAATCCGTCCTTGCCAATAAAGCACCCATGTTTATGGCTTACATACAAAACATTCTTATTATTTTCAAGCGCATGCATGCGAGCACATAAAAGCATCGCCGTGACAATATAATTACATGAAAACCAACCGTCATTTACAAAGCATACTATTGTTTTACAATCACTTTGCACATCAGAAAAATAACGCGGAACAAAAAACTCAGAGCACAAAAAAAACTCAACCGGTTGTTCCTTTAGAAAAAAAATGTTTTTTTTCTTAGACCCAGAAATAAATGGATACGAACTTTTTAAGAAGGTATCTTTAAATAAGATTTTTAAAAGTGGCATGCGAGGGAATTTCTCCGTCAAAAGCAAGTGTTCTTTTTTGTCATAGATTTTTGTTATGCGACCTTGGTGTAAAACACAAACACAATTTAAATAACTTGAACCCTCCTTGCGGTGTGTACCTAAAACAAGTTTAGTATTTTTGGTTAATGCATTATAGCTCCACAGATCAACCACAAAAGGATAGTTGTTTATCGGGAATGGAAATGTAGACTCTGGCATAAAAATGGCGTCTAGATCCTTTTTTTCTTTCTTTATCCTTATCAACTCCTCTTCTATTTTTTTTTCATAATCATCTATGCATAATGTTTTGCTTAAAGCCCTGGCTATCTCCACATGCTTTGTCCATAAGGGCAAATTAAGCTCGCGCCAAAAAAAGGAAAAAACCAAAAAAGGTAACAGCGACAATCCTGCAAGAAAAAAATAAAAAGATTTTTTTTTCTTGAAAAAAAGAACCACGGCCGCCTGAAACAATAAAATTAAAAACAGGACCAAACCTTTTGACAAGAAGGAAACACAAAAAAGAATTCGTGGGTAATACGCGAGAGGTAAAACAGGAAAGCTTAATGAATAACCCTCTATCCAACCACCAATCGCAAGCCCCCCGTAATAAACCGACATAAAAAATATCCATATAAAAAAAACCCAGCTAATCCAACAAAGTTTTTTTTTGGAAAAAATGTATGCACTCAATAAGCAAAGCCCCAACCATAAAGCAAAATAGCCCAACATTAAAAGATACAAAAAAAAGCGCGAAATCCCATATCCACGCTCAAATAATAAAACCGCAAGCCACCACAAATGCATAGCATAAAAGAAAAAGCCCCAAGAAAAACCATAGTTAAATGCCTGAGCTTTTTTTTGGCACTCAAAGCAATTATAAAAAAGGGGAACAGCAAAAAAAAATACAAGCCAAGCGGAATATTCTGAGAACAAAAACGCAACATGCAACAAAAAAGCCGAGAAAAAAATCATTAAAAATTTTTTACGGTTTTGTATGCTCTTGCCAATTTGATGCGTACAGCTTAGCTTCATCTTTTATATCTCGTTTGAGAAAACACGACAACAAACACTTTGCGGCGCCCTTTTTGAACAAGCGAACTCCAATAAAGATCCCATTATCTTTCGGCTCATAAGAAATCTGCACAGAATTTTCTGTTTTTTTATGTGAAGGCCATGGATCCAGAAAGTCTTCTTTCACTCCGTCCATAATTTTATCTTTTGCCTTTGAAATAGCATAGGTCAAGGCTCCTTGTGCCAGAAAAAACACCTTCTCTTGCGCCTGTTTTTTATGTGTTAATTCATCCATTCGAGAGATACCAGCCCACAAAGCAAGACACCAAACAACAAGCACGCTAAGCACAAAAAAAACTACAATCGACATAAATCCTGATTTATTACACTTCATTTTTTAAAAACACATTTCTAACAATGCTCTCTTTTTCATAGTTAATACAAATTTCTACACTCGTTATACAATCGCCAGCAGGATTAATTTTATATTCAAATCGTAGAGCGTCAAGCGATCCAAATATGCAACTACGAGAGGCCTTACTCCACTTGTTTGTAGATATATTGTAATTTCCAGAAACCCTTATCAGTTTCTTATCTTTCATATAAAAACCAATGTCCACATCTTTTGCCCTCCATACTAAAAAATTATCCTTCATTTCTTTCCACTTTTTTATATTAGCCGGCGCTTGAAATATATCTCTCGCAAAGGAGTCGCACGCATTATTAGCAACAATAAATAATTGGCACTGTTTGGTATTACCGGTAAGATCAATATGGTTCTTCGCAACAAATCTAAATAATAAAGACGAAAGAATTGCCGACAAAGCAACATAACAAATTGCCTCTATAAGACTAAAGCCCTGTTTATGCCTCATGTTTATTCTCGCAATACGTAGATAGACTAAACTTTCTTTCAGCCCCAAAAGTATCTTCCCACAAAACGTTAACTGTGTACCACTGCCCTCCTTTGCAACTTGGGAGCGGCTCTTTTTTTACAAATAAATTGGCATAATGCGGCAACTTTGGCAAAAAAGGAATATTGTGTATTTCCGATTCAATAGCCTCCTTTGCGACTTGAATAACCCACCATCGCCGCTTTATGTTAATAACTTGATTTGAACATAAAACTTGAAAGCGAATTAGTATCGCTCCAAAAGCAGCAAACAGTAGCAAAGCAAACAAAAATTCAAGCAACAACGTACCAGATCTATTGAAAATGTTTTTCATTGATTGACTTTCTCCCACACAAAATTATATTTTTAGTACGTTGAAATATTGTTTTACGCTTACCATATTCTGGAGGTAAAATGAAGACCTTTTTTACAAAGATTGTTCCTTTTTTCCTATTTGCTAGCCTATTTACATACGATGCTCCGATGACACAAAGCCAACCAAATTTTGCCGCTGGAGGGCAAATATCACAAGACGGGAAGGTTCATGTTCCATTTGTGGGAGACCTAACAGAAAATGAACTTGAAAAAATGAACGCAGAGGTAGAAACATTCTTAAAGGGGTTATCTCCTAAAGAATATGAAGAATTTATGGGATTTGCTCAGGACTTGGCAGAAGAACTTATCGAAAAATATCCAGAAGAACTATTCCCTCAGGCTCCAATGCCTTCAGGAAAAGCACCAGCCACTTCAACGACACAAAAAGCACCAGCAAAAGAGTCATCAAAAATAGAAAAATCTCCCGCCGCCCCATTAAAAAACACAAACAACACTCTTGATGTAAAAACTTTATTAGAAAGCATATTGCAAAAAACAGCCTCAGTAAGGCAAAAGTCCGTGTCCGATCCAACAATAACAACATTTGATAACCTACATAACAAGCTGGTCGACATGGTATTTTATTTGAAAGTCATACAGCAAGACAAGCACATTGGGCACCTTAAGGAAGAAGAGTTCAAGGCTTTATACGACAACCTACAAAAACTTAACTCAACACTGGATCGATACGAGCCCCTTGTAATTGTTCCTGACGACCCTGAAGCTAAAATCACAAAATACGAAAAAGAACAATCAAAACAGGCTCTAAGCAATATCACATTCGCATATGAAAATGCATTTAAGAAAAATTTAATTGAAGATCTTGAAAAACTTGTAAAAAAATATGAACCGATAGCCCTTGAAAAGAAAAAACAATTCGAAGCCGAAGAGAAAAAAGCCACAGCCCGCAAACCTCAACAGGCAAAATCATCTCCAATCGTTAGGCGACCTGATTATTCAAAGACCCCTTACGGAAAATCACAATACGGAAAATCCAGTTATGGGGATTACTCATCTTATTATGACGACTATGGAAACTATCCTTACAACAGCTATTATGACGACTATAATTACGACAGCAGACCATACAAGAAAAAAGATAGTTCATCGCCACAAGGTGGTATTACCAAACCAACTGAAAAACCAAAAGAAAAAGAAATAGACCCAGAAGAAATCAAAGAAAGCAAAAAACTTAAAAAACACATAAAAGAAATTTATCGCGAGTTTGTAGAAGATTTTGAAAAACTTGAAGAGACCCTTGAAGACAACAAAGACTTGATGGATAAATTTAGGTCATACCTTGGAACCATCGGTGATCCAAGTCCAGACTACAACACTCTGTTTAATGAGCTTGTGGCAAGACTGCAATCAATCAGAAACCAGACAAGAAAGTTTATTGATGAATTAGACGACACAGACTCATACATAAAAAGAGAAAATTCCCAGGAATTTGAGAAAAAGTATAAGGACGACCTTGAAAAACTTCGACACACTTTTGAGCTAATAGACAACTTTGAAAGTATGCACGTACCAAAGACTCCTGAAAAAAATAATAATCACAAGCGCTCTATTAACAGATTTAAACGCGAAAAAAATAAATTAGAAAAAAATCTGGAAAAAATAAATAATTTTGCCGAAGGAAGAATGCCAATATAAGGCTTGTTAAATAACTTAAAACGCGATTGCATGGTGCTGTGCAATCGCGTTTTTTATTTATTAATTCCGTTCGAGTAAAGCCATAAAGACCATTATATTAATCTTTCTTACCATTCGTATACATTCGACTACATTCGCAAATGCTCACTCCGCTCAGTACGAACGAGGGACAAACTTTCTACTAAAATAAATTATCATGGCCGTTCGCCCTGAGTAAGTCCGCAGGACGCATCGAATGGGTATCTTCGAACGGTAATTAAAACAAAAAAAGCCCCGCATTGCGGGGCTTGTATTTCAGAAACATTTTATTATCAGGAAAAGCGTTTACACCTTTCTGTCAAAACTTTCTACAATTGGCTGACACCTTAAGCATAGTCCATCTTTATCGCCAGCGTGACTCCACTGCCAACAACGTGGACACTTTATACCACCAGCAACTTCCACAGATACAAAAACTCCGGAAACATCCGATTCTAAAAGATTATCTTTAGCGTCAAGCACTTCAACATCAGAAACAATCATCAATTCCTTCAAAAATTCCTTAGGTAATTGCGAATGTCTTTCCAAATCGACAAAAAACGAATCTATAGTATTTTTAATTTCGCATTCTTTATCTATATACAGCTTCAGTTTAGCTTCAAGAGGATGCTTTATTATTCCTTTTTGGCGCTGCCCTTCTATTGATTTTAATAACGCTGAGCGCAATTGTTTTATTGCCTCCCATTGATCAAATTTCTTAATTATAAAATTTTGCAATTCTAGATTTTCTTTTATTTGACCAGCACCCATTTCAAACGTTTTCATTACAGTCCTGTAGAGAGTAAAACCTTCGCTAACTGACTTCAAGACCCATTCCAAGTCAGCAAACTCTTGCAAGTGAATAGATTCTTTTTTCCCTTGTTGGTAATGATCAGAAATTTGCTCAGCTGTAAATGATAAAACCGGAGCCATCAACCTGGTTAAAGTATCAAGGATGTACCAGCAAACTGTTTGAGTGGACCTACGTTTTTTTTCATCGGCTTTTTCTACATATAAACGATCTTTTACAATGTCCAAGTAGAACGAGCTTAACTCCACAGTACAATAATCAGCAAATGCATGAAAAACTCTTGTAAAATCCGACTTAAGATAATGCTCTTTAATTTCTTCGTTCACATCTGCCAGACGCATAAGAGCATATTGATCAATTGCAGATAAATTGTTAACGACAATCTCGTCTTTTTCCTTTTCAAAATCATACAAATTAGAAAGCAAAAATCTGCAAGTATTCCGTATCTTTCTATAGACCTCTGAAACGTTTCCAAGCAACTGATCTGAAAATCCAAGATCACTACCCTGCTCAATACTAGAGGCCCACAATCGAAGAACATCCGTACTTGTTTTGTCTATAATTTCCTTGGGAACAACAACATTTCCAAGAGACTTGGACATTTTGCGTCCATCTTTGTCAACCGTATAGCCATGGCACCATATTTCTTTAACACATGACCTATTTTCCAAAACCAAGCTAGTTAACAATGAACTTTGGAACCACCCTCTGTTTTGATCTCTTGCCTCTATATACATATCTGCAGGAAAGCCAAGTTTAGGATTATCTTTCAAAACACAATAATGTGAAACTCCAGATTCAAACCATACATCTAAAATATCTTTTTCTTTTCTAAAATCTTGCTTACCACATTCTGGACACGCATAATTTTTTGGTAGAAATTCTGAAAGATCCGCATCATCCCAATATTCAATTCCAGATTTTTCGACTTTGTTAGAAACTTTTCTAACAAAGTCAGCATTAACATACGCATAATCACAACCATTACATATTGCAGCAGGAATTGGGACACCCCATACTCGTTGCCTGGATAGACACCACTCCAACCTTGTACCAATTGCGGCTTTTAAAGTTGTTCTAGCTTTTTCCGGTATAAAATCAATTTCATCGGCAGCAAGCAAAGCTTTTTCTCTCAAATCACCTTTAGACAAATCACAAAACCACTGTTTGGTTGCTCTGAAAATTAATGGACCATGGCAACGCCAACAATGTGGGTATGGATGGCGCATACTTGTCTTGTGGAACATCATTCCTCTTTCAGCAAGCTTTCTTATGGCCCAAACATTGCCACCAACAACAGACATGTCCTCTAACTCTTTTGGAGCTATGCCCACTGTGTACTTTCCATCTGGACTTAGAGGAGAAAAAATTTCAAGACCATTTTTTATTCCAACATCATAGTCTTCTGGACCACACCCTGGAGCACTGTGCACACATGCTGTCCCTTCATCTAAGCCAACAAAGCCATCGGTTAATACAGGAACCCTCAGGCCTTCAACAAAAGGATGGTTAACTTTAATACCAGCAATGTCGTCCGAAGAGATTTCTGCAATTATCTTTTTTTCAATTTCCTTTGCTGAGCAAACAGAATCGGCCAATGCCTTACCAACAACAAAATATTTATCTTCGTGCTCTAATACAACATAAGTAGTTTTTGGTTTTAAGAAAACGGCTCTGTTTAACGGCAAGGTCCACGGAGTTGTTGTCCAAACAAGCATATTAACACCTTTGTCTTTCAACAACGGAAAAGCCTTTTCTTTTGCTTGTTGCCCCAATGGAAAAAATACATAAATAGATGGATCTTTTCTTTCTTGGTGCTCAATTTCTGCCGAAGCCAATACTGTATGACAAGATGGACACCAAGGAACAGTTTTGTTTTTACGTTCTATATAACCCTTTTCAACAAACTCTGCAAAGGCTCGCAATATTTTTGCTTCGTAATCAGGGGCCATTGTAAGATATGGATTTTCCCAGTCCATAAAAACACCCAGGGCCTTAAATTGCTCCCGCTGAATATCAACCCACTTTTGCGCATATTCTCTGCATTTTTTCTTTAACTGGTTTTGCGGCATTCCAGGATTTTCTCTGTCAACAGCTAGCTCAATTGGCAACCCATGACAATCCCAACCAGGAGTTACAGGAACATGTTTACCATGCATTCTTTGAACCTTGCAAACAAAATCCTTTGCTAGCTTATTGTAGGCATGTCCTAAATGAATATTTCCGTTTGAATATGGAGGACCATCGTGCAAAATATATTTTTCTTTACCGTTATTAACATCAAACGTTTTTTTATAAATATTATCTTGTTCCCATCGCTTTAGAATCTTTGGCTCATTTTCTTTCGCATTTGCACGGATAGAAAAATCTGTTTTAGGAAGATTCAGGGTATCTTTAAATGATGGTTTGTCTTTGTTTTTGTCTGCCATATTAAACCTTTACAAAGCTATTTGCATGCCTCTTATACTATTGTAAATATCTTTAATTTTAGCAGAGAAAACAGGCTTTAGCTATCAACGCCCTCGGCTCTTCCAGACAAACTCAAAACAAACCTATCAAGCTCTCTTACGTGACTTGCATAATCTCCGCCAACCCCGACAAAACCATGGTCGCCAACTTTTAATCTAAC
>JABGSX010000041.1 GCA_018647505.1 bacterium
AGGATTTGGAAGAAATTGCAAAAATAAAGATGCAAGATCTTAATGCTAATACTATTGAGCAGGCGGTCAAAATTGTTGCAGGATCTGCTCGAAGCATGGGCGTAGAGGTTACAGAATAATTTGGATTGGGAAAATAAATCATGATCAGACGGAGTAAAAGTTATAAGAGTGCTCGAGAAAAGGTCAATAGGGCTGAGCTTTCTGCATTGGATGGTGCTATAGAAAAAATCAAAGAGCTTGCATTTGTAAAGTTTGATGAGTCTCTAGATATTGACATTAATTTGGGTATTGATCCTTCCAAAGGCGATCAGGTTGTCCGTGGGTCGGTTATGCTTCCTCATGGTACCGGAAAAAAAGTTAGAGTGCTGGTTTTTGCAAAGGGTGATCACGCAGAGCAGGCTAGTTCTGCTGGGGCGGATTACGTTGGGGCAGAAGATTTGATTGAAAAGATTACATCAGGGTGGATGGATTTTGAGTACGCTGTGGCTACGCCGGACTTGATGGGCATAGTTGGAAAGGTTGCAAGGATTCTTGGTCCTAGGGGTCTTCTTCCAAATAAAAAAAATGGTACTGTGACGTTTGACGTGGACAAGATCGTTCCCGAGTTAAAAAAGGGTTGTGTCTTTTTCAAAAATGATAAAGGCGGACTTGTTCATTTGTCTGTTGGAAAAATTTCTTTTGATAAAGCTCAGTTGGTAGAAAATGTTACAGCGTTTTTTAAGTCGCTTGTTGCATCTCGGCCACCTGCGGCAAAGGGTAAGTTTGTTAAAAAGATGACGTTGTCTTCAACCATGGGTATTGGTGTTCCAATAAACCATGAGGAGATTTTATAAAGTTGGGCTGTAAAAGGAATATACAATGAATCGTCAAGAAAAAGAGGCTCTTGTAGAATCTCTTAGACAGAGCTTTTCAGAATGTCAGTCTTCTTTTGTTGTTTTATACCGTGGACTTTCGGTTCCAAAGGTGCAACAGCTGAGAAGAGGGTTAAGGGAAAAAAGTGGACTTTTAAAGATTGCAAAAGCGCGATTAATGAAGCTTGCTGTTGAGGGGTTAGACGGGGTTGAAGGTTTGACACCTTTTTTGAAAGATCAGATTGGGTTGGTTTTTGCCTCCGGTGACACTCCGGCAGTTGCAAAAGAGTTGTGTGGATTTGCAAAAAAGAATGAATCGTTTTCGATTTTAGCTTGTTCTTTTGAGTCGCAAGTTCTTGATAATGTAGCAATTTGTCAGTTGGCTACTTTGCCATCAAGAGAGGTTCTGTTGGGTCAGGTTGCTGGGCTTCTTAAGATGCCTACGACCCAGTTTGTGCAGTTGCTCAATATGCTTATTGTGCGATTGTTGTTTGTTTTGAAAAAAATAGAAGAAAAAAAGGCCGCGGAGTAATTTGAGCACACGTATTGTTTGTGGTTGTTGGAAAGTTTGAATTTACTATTGTTTAGATAGCTATGGAGAAAGATATGGCGACTTCGAAAAACGCACAAGAGCAGTTGATTGAAAAAATAGGTTCTATGACAGTTATGGAATTGTCAGATTTGGTAAAGGCCTTGGAAGAAAAGTTTGATGTGTCCGCGGCTATGCCGGTTGCTCAAGCTGCTGCACCAATGGCGGCAGAGGGTGAAGGGGCTGCTAAGGAGGAAGAAAAGTCTGAGTACAAAGTTACTCTAAAAGAGTGTGGTCCTGAAAAAATTAAGACCATTAAGGCTTTGCGCCAAGTTACAGCATTGAGCTTGACTGAGGCTAAAACAGCAGCGGAAGAAGCACCGACTGTTATTGCAGAAGCAGCAGCAAAAGAAGACGCAAACAAGATGAAGGAGACGTTAGAAGCTGCTGGAGCAAAAGTAGAATTGTCTTAGTGCTTAAAGAGAGACGATAACTTTTGTTGGAAGCATTGTTTGGGATAGGGATTTTTATCTTTTCAGATAAGGAGCGCTTAAATGTCTAGCCTTGAAGTGGGCAAGGGTACTATTAGAAAAACCTTTGGGAAAATTAAGGATGCTGTTCCTATTCCTAATCTGATTGGCATTCAATCGAGATCATTTAATGGGTTTGCTCAGTTGGATTATTTACCTTCTGAGCGTAGGATCTTTGGTCTTGAAAAAGTTTTGAGGGATGTTTTTCCCGTTGATTACAACGACGAAATGTCTCTTGAGTATGTCAGTTATGAGCTTGGGAATTGGGCATGTACTTGTGGAAAGTTGACCGGAATTTCTAATCGGTATCAATGGTCGTGCTCCTCGTGTGAGAAGTCCGGAGTTACTCGTCTTAGTGATAATTTTGAGTGTCCGGGGTGTAAAAAGAATGCAGCTCGCTATCAGAGGTGTTCAAACTGTTTGTCGAGGGTTGTTTTGCAGCTTCCGATGACGGTTGATGAATGTCGTGTTAGTGGGCAGACTTTCTCCATGCCTCTCAAAGTAAAAATGCAGCTTATAAGTTGGGATTCGGACGACACTGAAAACAAAGTTATTAGGGACATCAAGGAACAAGATGTGTTCTTTGTAGATCTTCCTGTCATGGCGGATGTCTTTGAAGAGAAGGGACGTTTTGAGCTTGGTAGTCAGGGTACTTTTCTAATAAACGGTGTTGACAGAGTTGTCGTTAGTCAGTTGCATCGTTCTCCGGGCGTTGTTTTTTCTAAGAGCAAAAAGGCAAAAGATGTTCGTGGAAGGCCGTATTATTTGGCTAGAATTATTCCTATGCGAGGCTCTTGGATAGATTTTGAGTTTGACAGTAGCGATCATCTTTGTGTTCGTGTTGACAAAAAAAAGAAAATTTTAGTTACAACTTTTTTGCAGGCCCTTGGTGTCAGTAGAGACGAAATCATTCCATTATTCTACAATTTTGATGTTGTAACTTTTTCAAGCGGCGAGTTTTCTAGAAAGGTTGATAATAATCTTTTGGGGCAACGAATTGAGCGTGGCATGGTCCCTGAAAAGCTGGAAGCGGCTTTTGTTGGAAAGAAGATTACAAAGGATACTATAGATCGATTGGAAAAGGCAGGAGTCAAAAAGTTTATCTTTAAAAAGGTTAAGCTAATAAACAGTGTTTTCGGAAAAGATGTTGTTGACCCCGACACGGGTGAGATTTTTGCAGAACAGGGGCAAGTTCTTACCGATGATCTTTTTGAAAAGTTTACAAAATTCAAAAAAATTACATTTGATCTTATTGCGTCATCAGGTTATGTGTTTCAGCCAACAATAGGAATTACATTAACTCAGGATAAGTGCAGAACTCAGCAGGAGGCGTTAAAAGAGGTCCATTCAAAATTGTGGCCAGGAGAAACTGCATCGTTAGATGAGGTTAAAAATCGTTTGGCTGGATTATTTTTTAATCCACGATTTTATGATTTGACCAAAGTTGGCCGCGTTAGAATGAACAGAAAGCTTGGTCTTGAGGTTTCTTTAGAGACTACAGTATTAACCCAGGAAGACATTTTTGAAACATTGCGCTATCTGGTGAACTTGCGTGAGCGTGGAGAGGGTGAATTAGACGATATTGATCATTTGGGAAATCGTAGGGTTAGAATTGTTGGAGAGTTACTCGCGAATCAGATTTACCTTGGTCTACTAAGGATTGAAAGGATTGTTCGTGAGCGTTTTAGAATTCAGGAAATTCACGGTGCTCTAATGCCGCAAGATTTTTTGAATATTAAACCTCTCGCGGCGGTTTTGAGAGAATTTTTTGGTTCTGGGCAATTGTCTCAGTTTATGGATCAAACAAATCCTCTTTCAGAGATTGCGCATAAAAGGCGTCTTTCGGCCTTGGGTCCCGGTGGTGTGATGAAGGATCGCGCAACATACGAGATTCGCGATGTCCACACGTCTCACTATGGTCGTATTTGTCCTATTGAAACTCCTGAAGGGCAAACTATTGGTCTTATTTCTTCGTTGGCAACATATGCATTGGTCAATGATCTAGGGTTTATCGAAACAGCATATCGTCCGGTGAAAGATAAGAAAATTTTAGATGATGTTGTATTTTTGGATGCGTTCCAAGAAACTGGAGAATATATTGCTCAGGCCGTTGCTGCGTTTGACAGAAAAAAACTGGTAAACGAGAAAATTTTTGCTCGTTACGGAGGAAATTATCAATATGTTGAGCCAAAGAAAATAAGCTTTATCGATTTGTCTCCTAAACAGTTGGTTTCTGTTTCTTCAGCATTAATTCCATTTTTGGAGCATGATGATGCAAGTCGTGCGTTAATGGGTGCAAATATGCAACGTCAGGCGGTTCCATTGATTAAATGTGAGCCAGCTATTGTTGCTACGGGAATAGAAAAAGACATTGCAGCTGCTTCTGGTGCTGTTGTTATGGCAAGAAGGGCTGGAACAGTAGAATATGTTTCCTCTGAAAAAATAATTGTTCGATCTCGCAGAGAGCTTTTTGAAAATGATGAAGAGTGGACGTCTAATGGTATTGATACATATTATTTGAGAAAGTTCCAGCGGTCGAGTTATAATACGTGGATTCACCATTCTCCTAGGGTAGAAAGAGGTCAATGCGTTGAAGTTGGCGATATTTTGACAGATGGCCAGGCTATAAAAAATGAAGAACTAGCCTTGGGCTCAAACTTGCTCGTTGCGTTTATGCCTTGGCATGGTTACAACTTTGAGGATGCAATTGTTTTGAGTAAGCGTCTTGTTGCTGATGATTCTTTGACTTCGGTTTACATAGATGAGTATATTGCAGAGGCGCGAGATACCAAACTTGGCCCTGAGGAAATCACAAGAGATATTCCAAATGTTAGCGAAATGGCTCTTTCTGGTCTTGATGAAGACGGTATTGTTCGTGTTGGAACACGAGTAAAACCTGGCGATATTCTAGTTGGAAAAGTCACGCTTAAGGGTGATATTCAATATTCGCCGGAAGAAAAGTTGCTTCGAGCTATTTTTGGTGAGAAGTCTAGAGACGTTCGCGATACATCTTTGAGGGTTTCTCCTGGTTTGGAGGGCACTATTATTGATGTTAAAATCTTCTCTCGTGGCGGAATTCGAAAAGATAGACGGTATAAAGAGATTGCAGCACGAAAAATTTTGCAGATTGAAGGTGATTTTGAGTATCAAGTAACACTTCTAAAGAAGATGGGCGCAGAAGAAGTTGTTAAGCTTCTTGATGGAAAAGAAGCTGGCAAGAAAGTTCCTGCAAAGCTTGTAAAGGACAAAAAGTTTATTGTTAGTGCGCTCAAGGGGCTTTCGTTTGATGAGATTTGCTCTTTACGTGCCAGCAAAGACTTGTTGAATAAAACAATTGAGCATCTTAAAAAATCTATTGAAAACCAGGCAAGGATTTTGGCAAGTCTAAAAGATGAAAAAATCAACAAGTCCAAAAAGGGTGATCCGTTGCCATCTGGTGTTATCAAGGTCGTAAAAATATACATAGCGACAAAGCGTAGAGTTTCTGTTGGTGATAAAATCGCTGGTAGACACGGGAACAAGGGTGTTGTGTCAATTATCTTGCCATCTGAGGATATGCCGTACTTAGAGGACGGGACTCCTGTTGATATTGTTTTAAATCCTCTTGGTGTTCCAAGTCGTATGAATGTTGGCCAAATAATGGAAACAACCCTAGGTTTTATTGGAAAAATCTTGGGCGAAAAAGTTTCTGAAAAAATTAATGAAAAAAGTCAAAAGGCGGCTGAGCATTTCTTGGAAAAATATTACGGAAAAGAGTTCATAGAGCATTATAGAAAGTCGTTTGGGCAAGAGGGGATTTCCAGGCTTCTCAAGGAAACGGCGAAATACGGAATTCGTTTTAATACTCCTGTGTTTGATGGTGCTAGCTATGATGGAGACGTTGTTCATATGCTTAAAGATCTTGGATTACCTGAGTCTGGAGCATTTGCTTTGCGTGATGGCAGAACTGGCGAGTTTTTTGATCAGCCGGCAACGGTAGGATCAATTTATATGATGAAATTAAATCATATGGTTGAAGATAAGCTGCATGCTCGTTCAGTTGGACCATACTCATTGATTACTCAGCAGCCTTTAGGGGGTAAAGCTCAATTGGGAGGACAGCGATTGGGAGAAATGGAAGTTTGGGCATTGGAGGCTCACGGCGCAGCCTATACGCTACAAGAAATGTTGACTCACAAGTCTGATGACGTAACGGGTCGACATAAGGTATATGAGGCTATTGTTAAGGGTGAAGAGGTTCCAGAACCAGGAATACCAGAATCGTTTAATGTTCTTATTAAAGAGCTTCAAAGTTTAGGGTTACAAGTGGACTTGTTCAAAAGTGGCAAGGAGGAAGTGAGTGAATAGTCAAATGTTAGAGCGTTTTAAGGAGTATGTTAGGGCAACTCAATTTGACGCCATCAGGCTTTCTCTGGCGGCTCCAGAAAAGATTCAATCTTTGTCTTATGGTGAAGTTAAGAAGATAGAGACGATTAACTACAGGACATTAAAGCCAGAAAGAGATGGATTCTTTTGTGCACGTATTTTTGGTCCAGTGAAGGACTGGGAGTGTAACTGCGGGAAATACAAACGTATGAAACACCGTGGGATAACGTGTGAAAAGTGTGGGGTTGAGGTTATTCAATCTCGTGTTCGTCGTGAGAGAATGGGGCATATAAATCTTGTTGCGCCTGTTTGTCACATTTGGTACCTAAAGGGTATTCCAAGCTATTTGGGTCTGATTATGGATATGCCCGTAAAAGACCTTGAGCGAGTTATTTATTTTGAATCGTGCTTGGTTGTGCACCAGGGTAAATCACCATATCCACGCAAAACGTTGTTGACAAACGTAGAATATGAAAACTATAAGAGTGTTCATCCAGAAGATATAGATTTTGTGGCAGAAAGTGGCGCAGAGTCTGTTCAAGAGATATTAAAGATGATGGATCTTGAACTTGAGATCGCTACGTTGCGAGAAGAATATAGTCAGACATCTTCTGTTGCGGCTCGTCACAAAATTATGCGCAGGATGAAGGTGTTTTCAAGCTTTCTCACAGGCAGCTTGAGGCCGGAATGGATCATCATGAACGTTCTTCCGGTTTTACCACCAGATCTAAGGCCGCTTGTGCCGTTAGAGGGTGGACGATTTGCAAGTTCTGATTTGAATGAGTTGTATCGTCGTGTTCTTAATAGAAATATTCGACTTCAAAGGTTGGTAGAGATAGAGGCTCCTTCAGTTATCATAAAAAACGAAAAAAGAATGCTTCAAGAGGCTATAGATGCCTTAATAGATAACGGTAGAAGAGGGCAAGCTGTAAGAGGTTCGAATCGGAGACCGTTAAAATCTCTAAGCGAGATGCTTCGAGGAAAGCAGGGTAGATTTAGACAGAACTTGCTTGGGCGTCGTGTAGATTACTCTGGTCGTTCTGTCATTGTTGTTGATCCTGAGCTAAAGCTTGACTGTTGTGGTTTGCCAAAGATTATGGCGTTAGAGCTATTTAAACCATATGTATATTCTGGGCTTATAGCGTGTGAGCATGCTCCAAATTTAAGGGTTGCAAAGCGCCTTGTAGAAGAGCTTGTTCCAGAGGTTTGGGATATCCTTGAGGACGTTGTTAAAGACCGTCCAGTTTTGCTTAATCGTGCGCCGACGTTGCACCGTCTTGGTATCCAGGCATTTTACCCAATTTTGGTTGATGGAAAGGCTATCAAAATTCATCCATTGGTTTGTTCTGCATTTAATGCTGATTTTGATGGTGACCAAATGGCGGTTCATATTCCTCTAAGTGAGAGGGCGCGACAAGAGTCAGAGCTTTTGATGCTATCGACTAAAAATATTTTATCTCCTTCAAATGGTCGGCCGTTGACGGTTCCTTCACAGGATATGGTTTTGGGGCTTCATTATGTTACCAAAGTCCGCCAAGGGGCAAAGGGAGAAGGGATCAAATTTTCTGGCCTTGATGAGGTTATTTCGGCGTTTCAGTTTGAGATAGCTGACTTGCATGCAAAAATTAGTGTTCGCTTGGATGATGGTAGTTTGGTGGATACAACGGTTGGACGATCTATTTTGTATGAGAGTCTTCCAAAAGGATCGGATTTTCACTGGATTAATAAGATCATCAAAAAGAGTGACCTGGTAAAGTTAGTTGAAAAAATTTATTATCGTTTTGGAGATGATAAAACTGTACTGTGTCTCGATAAGCTTAAAAAGCTTGGATTCTATTATTCCACTGTTGCAGGTCTTTCTGTTTCTATGGGTGATTTAATTGTTCCAGAAAAAAAAGACGATATTATTGGCAATGCTGATAAAGAAGTTTCTAAGGTTGAAGAATTGTATATGGATGGGGTCATTACCAATGGCGAGCGTTACAACAAGGTGATAAGCTTGTGGGGTAAGGCGACGTCCGATGTTGCTTCCTCTATGTACAGAGAGTTGGAAGAACAAGATAAAAGTGCTTTTTTGAACAAAGACAAGAAGTTTTCTCCTTTCAACCCAGTGTTTATGATGCTTGAATCCGGTGCTCGTGGTTCCAAAGATCAGATAAAGCAGATCGTTGGAATGCGTGGTTTGATGGCAAAACCATCGGGTGAAATTATGGAAACTCCAATTAAAAGAAACTTCAAGGACGGCTTGAGTGTTTTTGAATTTTTTATCTCCACACACGGGGCTAGAAAAGGTCAGGCTGACACGGCTTTAAAAACAGCTAACTCAGGATATCTTACTCGTAGACTGGTTGATGTTGCACAAGACGTTGTTGTAACAATGAAAGACTGCCAATCTTTAGGATTTATTAATATTGAAGATTTTTCTGTATCGGGTGATATTCTTTACTCGTTGCCACAGAGGGCGTATGGAAGAGCTATAGCTGTAGATGTTAAAGATCCTGTTTCTGGTGAAATTTTGTTCAAACAGGGGCAGATTGTAAGTCGAGAAGATTTGAAAAAAATAAGCAATTCTGCGGTTACTAAAATTTCTGTAAGATCCGTTTTGACGTGTCAGGCAAAGCGTGGGGTATGCTCTGTTTGTTATGGTCTAGATCTGTCTAAAGGTGAAATGGTAGATGTTGGTACGGCGGTTGGTATTGTTGCGGCACAGTCTATTGGTGAACCAGGTACGCAGCTTACTATGAAAACATTCCATATCGGTGGTACTGCTGTTTTAGGTGAGAATTCTTGTGTTGCAAAGCAAGAGGGTATCATTGAGTGGCGTGGGATAAGAACTGCAAAAAATAGACACGGCCAAGATATAATTTTAAACAGAAAGGCAAGGCTAGCTATTGTTTCTCCTGATGGTAGAGAGTTGCAGCGATATGATTTAGAATACGGCTCTATTATTTTGGTTGAGGACAAGAGCGAGGTCAAGGTTGGTAAGAAACTTGTCGAAGTTGATACGCACAATAAGGTTCTTCTTACAGAAAAGGCCGGAACGGTTGAGTATGTTGACCTCATAGAGGGTGTGACGATGCAGGAAGTCTTCGAGGACGGAACCGGCAGAAGCTCTAGCAACGTTGTTCTTGAGCACAAGGGGGAAAAATATCAACCAGCAATAAGCGTTATAGGCGAAGATGGTAATGAGCTCGTTCAGTATTATCTACCCTCTGGTGGACACTTGGCTGTGGAAAATGGACAGAAAGTTCATGTTGGAGATAGCCTTGTAAAAACTCCCAGAGGACAGTCAAGAACGAAGGATATTACTGGTGGTTTGCCAAGAATTGCGGAACTTTTTGAGGCTCGCATTCCAAAGGATGCAGCGGTAACTTCAGATATTGACGGCGAAATTGTTTTTGGTGGATTGCGACGGGGGATGAGAAAGGTTAGTGTTGTTTCTGGTGAAGAAAAGCATGATTACTTCCTTCCACGAGGGCAGCAGTTGTTGGTTGGCAACGGGGAAATGGTTAAAGCTGGAGAGCAATTAACTTCAGGTTCACCTGTACTTAGTGATATGCTTCGTATTTTGGGTCCTGAGGTTGTACAGCGATATCTTGTTGATAGAATACAAGAGATTTATAGATTGCAGGGTATCGACATCAATGACAGGCACATAGAATTGATTGCGCGACAAATGATGAGAAAGGTTCGTGTTGTTGACCAAGGTGATAGCTCTTTTCTTATCGGAGATCTTGTCGATAAAGTTCACTTTAAAACTATTAACGCGATGCTTAAGGCTGAGGGTAAAAAGGTTGCGCATGCAAAGCCTGTTTTAATGGGAATAACAATGGCTTCATTGGGGACAGAAAGCTTTATGTCGGCGGCGTCCTTCCAGGAAACCACGCGTATTTTGTCTGAGGCTTCAATTTCGGGTCAAGTTGACTGTCTTTATGGATTAAAAGAGAATGTCATAATTGGTAAGCTTATTCCCGCTGGAACCGGGATCAGTTCGTTCAGGAAGAAATATCTTGGGGACGATCCTTCTGTTTTGGAGTCTGGCTTGCGGAAAAAAGAAGGTGAGGCTAGAGGTGGAGGAGGTTGGAATATAAAAAGTGGTGAATAGGCGCGTAGCTCAGTGGTAGAGCATT
Organism: bacterium; assembly: GCA_018647505.1. GTDB lineage: Bacteria > Babelota > Babeliae > Babelales > JABGSX01 > JABGSX01. The sequence goes on from JABGSX010000041.1 coordinate 10,406, forward strand.
GCTTTGACGTAGCAAGGGTCAGCGGTTCGATCCCGCTCGTGCCTACCAATTTTTGAATGTAAGTGATATCGAAAAAAGCTGAAGGTTACTTGGTATGATAAAGAAAGTAAGTAGAGAAAACATAGTTAAGAAATTTCAAATACACGACAGAGATACTGGTTCTCTGGATGTTCAGATTGCTTTGTTGACTGATCACATTAGTCAACTTACAGTGCATATGCAAGAAAATCCAAAGGATTTTAGTACAAAAAGAGGATTGCTTAATAGTGTTGGAAGAAGAAAACGTTATTTGGCATATCTCCAGAAAAAAGACGAGCCAAAGTATCGTGATATTATTTCGAAGCTTGGTTTGCGAAAATAAAATTGAATTTTAAATAGTTAGGTCTAATCGAATGGTAAAAAAGTTTTTCTTGGAAGAGTTTGGTTATGAAGTTGAAGTAGGTAAACTTGCTAAGCAGGCTGATGGTGCAGTCTGGTTTAAGCAGGGTGGAACGGCTATTTTGGGAACGGTTACTTCTGCTCCTGCAAAAGAGTTTCTTGGCTTTTTGCCGTTGTCCACTGATTATCGGGAGCAATTTGCCTCAATTGGAAAAATTCCAGGTGGAATTTTTAAAAGAGAGGGGAGATCAACCGGGAAAGAGGTTTTAACCAGTCGTCTTATAGATCGTGCGATTCGCCCATTATTCCCAGCTAGGTATTTTGATCAGTTGCAGTTGCTTACTACGCTGTATTCCATGGACAAGCAACATAAGCCAGAACCGTTGGCGTTTTTGGCCGCGTCTTTGGCGTTGACTATTTCAAAAATTCCATTTTTGGGACCTGTTGGAATTGCTGAGATTGGAAAAGTTGATGGAAAATGGGTTATGAACCCGACGTTTCCTCAAAGCTTGGTATCTGAAAATCGCCTCATTGTTGCGGGTACAGAAGAAGGTATCAGCATGGTTGAAGGTTCTTTAGAAGAAGTATCCGAGACCGAGTTATTGGATCTTCTTTTCAAGGCTCACGAAATAATTAAAAAACAGGTGGCTTGGCAGCTTAGCATTCAGAAAGAAGTTGGGGTAGAAAAAGAAAACCCAGAAGATAGCTTCGATTGGGATGGCTGGGAGAAAAAGGTTGGTTTGTATTTATCTGATGATGTTCTCAAAAAGTTATTTGTAAAAGACAAGGCAGAAAGAGGAAAGAATCGTAAAGAACTAACACAGACCTTTATGGTGTCTAACAAAGATGCAATCGATGAAAGCCAAGAACCAATTAAGGTTGGATATATTTTTGAGTCTGTTTTCAAGAAAAAATTAAATGATATTATTTTCAATCTCGGAAAGCGTGTTGATGAGCGTGGCTTTGATGAGGTAAGAGCAATTGCTAGCGAAGTAAGTCTCTTGCAGAATGTTCATGGGTCAGCCCTGTTTACACGTGGCCAGACACAGGCTTTGGCAACCACGACACTTGGTAGTGGTGAAGATGAGCCTAAGGTCTTGGAAGCTTTGGAAGAAGCGGAAAAAGATACTCACTTCATGTTGCATTACAACTTTCTGCCTTTTTCTGTTGGGGAAGTTCGTCATTTAAGAGGTGTTGGCAGAAGAGAAATTGGTCATGGATATTTGGCATTATCTGCTTTGAGACATGTATTGCCAGATAAGGATAGATTTCCATATACAATTCGAGTTGTCTCAGACATATTAGAATCTAACGGTTCTTCGTCAATGGCAACAGTATGTTCAGCAACATTGGCTTTGATGGATGCCGGTGTTCCAATCAAAAAAATGGTTGGTGGTATTGCCATGGGTCTACTGATAAAAGCGGATGGAAACGTTAAAATTTTAAGTGATATTTCAGGAATAGAAGACGAAGTCGGATTAATGGACTTTAAAATTGCTGGTACAGATGATGGTATTACAGCAATTCAAATGGATATAAAGCACAAGGGTGGCTTTACAAGAGATCTCTTCGAAAATGCATTGGCACAGGCAAAGCTTGGACGTGCTCATATACTTTCAAAAATGAGAGAGTGTATGACAAAACCTCGTTCAAGTGTTTCTGATATGGTTCCAAAAAATGTGTCCTTCAAGGTTGATCCGGACAGGATAGGCGCAATTATTGGTTCTGGCGGAAAAGTTATTAGAGAAATTATTAGCAAAACAGATGCTTCGATTGACATAGAAGATGATGGAACCGTGAAAATATTTGGTTATCCTGGCAAAGGAATGGAGCAGGCTGTTGCATGGGTGAAAGTTCTTGCTGATCAAATTACCCCTGGTGATGTATATAATGGTGAGATTAAAAGGATTGCTGAATTTGGTATTTTTGTTGAGGTTGCTCCAGGCAAAGATGGCTTGGTCCATATTTCAACAATACCAAAACCTCTTCAGCCAAAGCTTCAGCAAATTTACAAACTTGGGGATGATGTTAAGGTCAAAGTTATGGACTATGACCCTGTTACATTCCGCATAAGACTTAAAATTCTAGATGACAACAATTAAGAGATAATTTGAGGGACGAGCAAATAGTTCGTCCCCTTTTTTTTAATAACTTCAACAAAGGTCTATGGCAAAATACGATTCCACTACGTTTTTGGACTATATTATTAAAGATAGTGATTTAGGTTCAATTAATACCGTTAGTTTTTTTGGGGACAAACATCCGCAGTTGTTTTTCTCCATTTTTTTTGAAAGGCTTCAAAATCTTTCTTCATTGGGTGTTGAGATGATGGACCTTGGTGATGTAGAAAAAAAACAAGTCAAATCTGCGTTGGCCGTTAGTTTTTTGGGGCAGCGGTTAATTTATTGGTTTGGCGATATTTCTCGTCTTACAGAAAAGGTGCGTGGCTATTGGTTGGAGTATTTTAGAAAATATTCTGGTCCTCATGTATTATTGTTCTTTTCGGGTAAAACAGAGGACAAAAATTATGATATTTCTGTAGATTTAAGTGGGGTTGTTTCCAGAAAAGCTGCACGTTCTGTAATCTCATTTTTGTGTCCTAAAAAATCACATCATGCTCAGTTGCTTGTTGCAAAAGTTACAGAGCATAATAAAAAACTTTCGTTAGACACGGTTTCGCTGCTTTCGTACTATGGAACTTTTTTGGGCAGGAATTATAAGGAGTTTGTGGAGGACTGGCTGCCAAAGTTGATTCCAGATGAAGCCTCTTTGTTTGATTTGGCTAAGTATTTTTTTGCAAAAAAAACACAAATGTTTTTTCGTCAATGGAACAAAATGTCCAATTTGTGGCCACCAGTTTTTTGGGTTGCGTATTGGTCTGAGCAGTTGTGGAGGGCTCAGTCGTATATATTGTTGATGAGACAAAAAAACGTTGCCCAGGCAAAAAGAATTGCATATCGTTTACCTTTTTCGTTTATTAATATTGATTGGCGAAAACACAAAGAAAAAGAGCTAAGCAATGCGCTCCAGTTTTTGTATTCATTCGATTATGAGTTAAAAAATGGTGGGCAAGAGTATGGGATAGATTTGTTTTGTATGAAATTTATGCTTAATGAGTTTGTTTAGTTTTTCTTTTCTAGTTTTATCTATTTTTAAAATGCGCATTGTTGACAAATAGCCTTAAGTCTTGGTGATTTCAAATTAGTAAGAGGTCAAAATATAGGGAAAAGTGACTTGTCTGAGGGGGGAAGTTGTAATGGTTAGGAAGCCTATCTTTTTAATTTCATTTTTTTTGTTTGTTTTGTTTTCAAATTCTTTTTACGGTAAAAGTTCCAAGAGTGCAATTGTTATTGGTGCTTCTTCTGGAATCGGCCGGGAACTTGCTAAAGTTCTATCGATGGAAGGATATGCTGTCGGTATTGCAAGTAGAAAGCTTGACAAGCTTAATAGTCTTGCTGATGAAATTGGAGAAGAAGTCTTTGTAAAACAAATCGATATTTCTAAGTTTGATGATGCTCGTGAAAGATTAAATGAACTTATAGGTCAAATGGTAAAAGTTGATTTAATAGTTATTAATGCTGGATTTTTTGGACAAGAAGAGCCAGATGTTTCTTACGGAAAAGACCCTCTTTGGGCTGTGGAAAAAAGAACAATAGATGTTAATGTTTCTGGGTTCGTTGCGATGGCAAATTCTGTAATGGCATATTTTAAGGAAGTTGGCCATGGTCACTTGGTAGGTGTTTCTTCTGTAGATGCCGTTAGGGGGATTTGTGTTAATCCTTCTTACAGTGGATCTAAAGCATTTATTTCAAACTATATGCAAGGGCTTAGAAGTCAGCTAGATCAGGCTGGAATAGACATAAGTATAACTGACATTAGGCCTGGATATGTTTCTACATATGAACCTGGTCCTGAGGCGTATTGGGTTGCCACAGCTCAAGAGGTTGCTCCTCAGATATATGATGCGATAGCCAAAAAGAAGAAGGTTGCTTATGTAACAAAGCGATGGCAGTTAATAGCTTGGCTTTTAATGATAGCTCCAGATTTTGTTTATGATAGTCTTGGAGGTTTTTAGAAGTGTAATATATTCATGTTTAAAATTTTTGAAAGATAGAGAGAAAACTATTCTCTCTATCTTTCTGCCTTAACATTATGTTTGTTACATATATTTTTTGATGTGTTCCACAGCTTTTTCTGCGCTATCGGTGATAAACAAAATTTTTAAAATTTGTTTATCTAGTAAGCCTTGTTTTACACATGTTGTTTCTAGCCATTTTATAAATGGTTCCCAATATTTTATTCCAAAAAGGATAATTGGAAATGCCTGTATTTTTTTAGTATCAACAAGAGTTAAAACTTGTGTCATTTCATCTAGTGTTCCAATTCCTCCTGGAAATATTGCAAAAGCCTTTGAGTGCCTGATTAGTAGCCATTTTCTTAGTGCGAAGTTGTCGACGTCCATAAATGGCAAAGTTTTGTGGTGATTTTTGAATTTTTCATCTAGCTTTTCTACACCAATTCCTTGTGTTTCGTCCGGATTTTCGTCAAAAGCACCGCGAATAGTAGCATACATAATTCCTGCTCCAGCCCCTGCAAGAATAGAAAATTTATTTTTTACACATAAATGTGCAAATTTGTAAGCTGTTTGCGCGTATTTGTGTTTATTTTTAACTTTTGCTCCGCCGAAAATGGAAACGCGAGGAGTATCTCTGCTGAAGATGTGCCAAAAACCACGGATAATTGAAAAGCATTCAAAAAACCACATAAAGCAGAACTTTACTGTTAACCACAGAGTTTTGAGTAAAAACATGAGATCTCCTTTTTTAAATGGCGAAATTTATTTAGATTTTCTTTTTCTCTTAAATCTAGTTGGCTTTATTATTCCACCAGAAATTATCAGGGCCATAGCTTCTTGGCGTGATAATGATATTTTTGTTATCTGTTCGGCTGGAATAATTGCTAAGTAACCCGTTGTTGGGTTTGGTGTTGTTGGAATATATACGTGAGAAAACTCTTGTTTTGTGTCAGGAGAAAGTTCTTGTGGAAATTCGCTTGTTAAAAATCCTATACAGTAAACTCCGTTCCGTGGATATTCGGCCAGTACAGCTTGCCTAAAACTTTCCTTGTCTTGAGTGCCAAATGCGTTGACGATTCGCTTAATTCCGCCGTATACACTTCTAACTAAAGGAATTTTTTCTAATATTGACTCAAGTATATTAATTGCCGATCGCATTACAAACAGTTTTAAGATTGTTCCGGTGATGAATATAAAAAGTAATACCAAAATGAGCTCTGCGTGAGGAATTTGTTCAAATATTGCGGGTCGTATTCTATTTAATGGTTCTAGCCAACCCTGTATAACTCGCCACGAAAATGCAAAAAGCGCTACGGTCAAAGTAATGGGCAATAGGGTCAAAAAGCCAGTTAAAAAAATGGCCTTGATTGTTTCAAGAATAAAAACAAAAAACCCTTTTATAACCTTATATATTATTACAAAAAACTTTAACATAAAAATCTTCCCATTTTCTTTTTATAAAAGTTGTCTTTTTAGTTTTTGAGAAAGTTGTTCCGCAATTTCTTGTGCATTTTTTTGATATTCTTCCTCAACCATTATTCGTAATTTATTTTCTGTTCCAGAGTATCTTACAATTAATCTGCCGTTTGATAGTTTTTGTTTGTGCTCAGAAATGATATCAGATAGGGGTGGTGCTTGTAGGTCGCGTTTTTCTCTTACAGCGAGATTGATTTGTATTTGTGGAAACCGGGTAAATGTTTCAATATTCCAGTTTTTTGTTAGAAGTGCTGTTTGGGCGATGCGAAGCGCAACAAAAATACCGTCCCCAGAACTCAGATGATCTTTCAGAATAATATGCCCAGATTGTTCTCCTCCCAAAATTGTATCCAACTTTTTTAATTTTTCAGCGACATATTTGTCTCCAACTGGAGTTCGGACCAATGATATCCCCTTGGATTTTAAGTATGTGTCAAGTCCGTGATTAGTGATAATTGTTCCTACGATGGTTTTGCAATTTTTATATATTGGGTGTTCTAGTAAAAATGCTAAAATATCATCCCCGTCTTTTATGCTTCCGTTTTTTGCAACAGCAAGTATGCGATCGCCATCACCGTCGAAGGCAAACCCGATGGCTGCATTTTGCTCAATAACTTTTTTTTGTAGTTCTTGTGGATGTAGAGATCCACAGTCTTTGTTGATGTTTGTTCCGTTTGGGGATGCATTAATTGTAATAACTTCTGCGCCAAATTTTTTAAAAATATGAGGTGCAAGTTTGTATGTTGCTCCGTTTGCACAATCAAGAACAACCTTGATTCCTTTTAAAAAATTTTTATCGAATTTGGATTCGATGTATGAGGTGTAATATTTTTCACCATAGTTCCAATAAAATTCTGATCCAAAAATTCCTTCTGGTTTTGGATTTGGTTGCTCATCGTAAAAAAGTTGTGAAATATAAACTTCGTCTTCAAGAGAAATTTTCCCCCCTTTAGTGTCGATTATCTTTAGACCGTTGTCATAATATGGGTTGTGTGAAGCAGAAATAACAATTCCGCCGTCGAATAAATTTTGATACTTAAGAAGTTGAAAAACGGTTGGCGTTGGTAGAGTGCCAGCGTCATATACGTTTATCGGGTGTTGTAAAAGCCCGGTTTTTAATGCCGACTTAACAAACGGGCACGAAATTCGGGTGTCGTGTGCAATGATAATATGTGGATTTTCTTGAAAATGTGAACATGCCCATGTTCCAAGTGCATCTCCAATATGGATCAACGAGTGTGCTGTAAATGGTTCTTTCCCAACTTTTCTACGAATTCCATCTGTACCAAAAAGATTCTGATCCATTCAGGTCCCTTATTCATTTTTTTGCGTAATGTTAATATCGAATATAGACGGATTATAGTCTACCAGCTTAACCTCCTCTGGTAAAAGAATATCTTCTTGGCTAACGGTGTATATGTTTGCGCCGTTAGAGAGGGTTTTTGCGCTTATATTGAAGCTTGGCCCGTGAGAAATAAAATCGCGCAAATCGAACCTTCTGCCAGAGACATTTATATTCAAAAATTCTGGGCCGCTGGCGATTATATTTTTTGGTATGTCGAAAAATATAATTGGTAGGTCCAGCTTTAGTGTTGTGAAAAAAGACTGGCTTATCATAAGCCATAGAAAATAAGCGTAAATGAGAGCGATTACTTTAAGTAGTAATTTGGTCTGAAATATCTTTTTCATTAGGTACAACATACTCTTTGCTCCTTTTTTTTGTATATGTTTGCTTAAAGCCATACATGGTTACAAATTTCAAAAAATTATATGCTGACACATCTGGAATGTGTTTCCCATCTATTATTATGTTGAATACACGTTTTTCTGGAGTTATAGAAAAAATAAGAGCATCTGTTTGCTCTGTAAAAATTTTTGCCTGTTCAAACCATTGGCTTTCTTGTTCAAAATTGTATTCCTCTGCAAACCATTCATCTTGTTGTTCAAGGTCCCACGAAGTATTTATTGCCCGGATTTTTCCACTTTCTTCTAGCCACAGTAATTTTTGTGTGTTGACAACTTTGTTTTCCAAAATGATTGTTAAAAGGTGCTTGTCTATATTCGCATCAAACATAAACGAACTTTGCAACAAACTTTCAAGGGGATCTTTACGCTCTATTACGCATCTAATTGATTTGTTTTTGTTTATGATAAACAGGCAAACTTGTGTAACGGTTTCTAGCCAATTTATATCTATCTGAGAAAACGGTTTTTTCATTGCTACGCCAACGAGATTTTTTTGCAATGTTTTTTGATGGAATACGATTAGCAACGTAAAAACCACAGGGGAAAAAAACAATAAAAATTGATTAAGTGCGTGCATTTTGAAAAAATATGAACCGAAAAAAGCAATGCAATATAGATGAAAATAGCCAAGAAGGTATTTATATTTATTTTTTGATAGCCATGAAAGAAAAATATATATGGCTGCTGCAAAAATTGTAATTTCAATAAAATCGATTATACGAAAGATACCGCTGTGTGAAATGAAAGCTGGATTGAAGATTTTCTGCCACATAGAGACTCCTTTTTAAAAAGTAAATGCATTACCTATTCTGTATACAACAAATTTATTTTGGTTACAACAAAAGGGTTAAAGTGGCTAGTTTTTCACAAGACGTATATTTTGCTGCAAATGTTTGATTTTGCATCCGAGAAAACTTGACAAGTTGAAAATATTGGGTAGGCTGAGAATTAGATATTAATGACAGTGAGTCGGTTTTTTTGGAGGTTATATTATGAAAAATTCAAAATTGATTTTTTTAGGTTGTATTTTAGCTGTAGGGCTTGTAAATGGTGCGGATGATCCTGTTCTTGCGGCTCTACGTTCAAGAACGGGTGTCGTTGCTAGATTGGCTGCTAAGGCCAAAACAGAATGGTGTGCAGATTCAGAGGTAGCTAAAGCATCAAGCGATCTTGATGGGCTTGTTGAAAAAGCAAGGGCGTTGAATGCGGAAATAAATTTTGCAACAACTTTGGTAAGCCGTACAACTGATTTGACTTTAGAGAGTGAAAAGATTGCATACTTTTCAACAATGTTGGATGAGTTAACACTAGGATTTAGAAGTGTTGTTATAGCTCTGCCAAAACATCTTGTAAAGGGTGCGCCATCTGTAAAGATGGAGTTGCTAAGTAAACAACTTGCAATTACTACGCGAATTTTGCAAGAGTACGCTGAAAAGTTTCGCGGATTAAAAGCAGAGTGTTCATAAATTTAGAATGAAGATTCTGTAGTACGGAAGTATTTTAAAGGAGCGCATTAACTTGTGCTCCTTTTTTTTGTGCTCATACAACGAAGAACTTTTATGGTATTCTGGTACCATAAATTTTGGTTTTAAGAGTAAAGAGGATGTTAATATGGCAAGTGAAAAAAAAGATATCATTTTAACGGGTGATCGGCCGACAGGGCCATTGCACCTTGGGCATTATGTAGGTTCTCTTGAAAATCGCATTATTTTACAAGAAAAATACAAACAATATGTTATGCTTGCGGATCTTCAAGCGCTTACGGATAACGCTGGAAACCCAGCGAAGGTCACGAATAATGTTTTGCAAGTAGCCCTTGATTATTTGGCCGTAGGAATTGATCCTCAAAAAACCACCTGTTTTATCCAGTCAATGATTCCACAACTTGGTGAAATAACAATGTACTATTTAAATTTAGTAACAGTTAGTCGGCTAGAACGTAATCCTACTGTAAAGTCAGAAATTAAAGAACGAGGATTTGAAAAAAGTATTCCTGCGGGTTTTTTAACCTATCCTGTTAGTCAGGCTGCTGATATTACTTTTGTTAAAGCCACATTGGTTCCCGTTGGAGAGGATCAAAAACCTATGGTTGAGCAAACAAATGAGATTGTAAGAGCTTTTAATAGGACTTATAATACAGATGTTCTTGTTGAGGCTAAGGCCATTATCCCAAAGGTTTCTAGACTTTCTGGTATCGACGGCAAAGACAAAATGAGCAAGTCCCTTGGTAATGCTATTTACTTGTCTGATTCTCCAGATGATATTTCTAAAAAAGTCATGAGCATGTACACCGATCCAGATCATATTCGAGTTGAAGACCCAGGAAAAATTGAGGGAAACGCGGTATTTACATATCTTGATGTGTTTGATTCGGACAAGAAAAAAGTAGAAGAGTTGAAGAATCATTACAAAAAAGGTGGCCTTGGTGATGTGAAAGTCAAGCGCTATCTGATTGATGTTCTTGAAAGCTTTTTGGTTCCAATTCGTAAGCGCCGGGAAGAATTTGCAAAAGATCCAGCTCAGGTTATGGATATTTTGTTTAAGGGAACGAAAGAAACGGAGATTGTTGCGCAGCAGACACTTTCTGAAATTAAAGAAGCAATGGGAATTAATTACAAAAAATAGTGTGTGGTGACAATTTTTGGTCGTTACATTTTGTCATTGTAGGTGAAGCTCAGGACATTATTATTTATGCGAATATGTCTTGTGCAGTTTGATGTAAACACAATATTTAAATTGGTCTTTTGCGGTGTAATGTGTTTAATCACGGCTTTCTATATGACCATTTTTTCTAAGAAATCACTTTCTATGCTATTTTGCGTGGCAAAGTAAAGAAAATACTATTACGTTGGTGTGTCGTTGGGCATCACAACGTAAACACAGCTCTTTTTTTTACATTGATATTTTGTACCGCGTAGCGGGGCATCACAACTCAAGTAAAAAAAACTCTTTTTTTTACAAATTGAACTATGTTATCATAATCTTGAGTTAAAAAAAGAAGGGAAAGGGGAGAATATGAAAGTGAATATTGTACGCACTCGCGTTTCGAAAAAAAAATCTGATCTTGTTTTTGCATATTGGTTGCCTGTTTTGACCGGCATCCTTTTTTTTGCTTTATTTGGAATTGCCGTTTTTAATCTTATCTACAGGACAAAAACAATCGGGAATGAAATTATTTCACACGATGTAAGACAATTAGTCCAAATATTCAAAAAAATTGATCATGATTGTAATATTGCCGGATTTGATTACCAAAAAAATAATATTGATTATTTAAACGTTGGCTCATTTGAGGGTTCTGAAATTGGCTCTCTTGATCTAAAGTATCCAAGTAATTGGAAGGGGCCATACGTCAAAGATAATCCAACGATACAAAATAAGGCCTACCAGGTTGTACAAACAAGGTTTGGACACTTTATTGTGCCAGGTGATGGCGTCAAGTTGAGTGATGGCAAAATAATAGGAAAAGATATTGTTTTAAATGAAAAAGCTGATGTTGAAAGAATGACTGCAAAAGGTGGTCCTCTAAATCAAGGAGGAGCTTCTCTTGCCGCTAAGCTTGAAATTGGAGATAATCTTTTTTCTAGCAATGTCGACAAGTCTATTGCCGTTTCTGTCCAGGGAGTACGCTGGTTTTAGATTGTGTTTATTTTAGACAAAAAAGAAGCCCCGCAAAATATTTGCAGAGCTTCTTTTTTGTTGTTGTGTTAGTAATTTTTATGCAACAGTCCTAAATTCTTTTGCTTTAAAAAGTTCAACATACTCTGCGTCTGTTCTGCGTTGAGCTTCAATTTTTCTTAATAACCACTTTCCGCCATCAAACATTGCGCTTGCGGTAAATCCTGTAGCACAGCCTGCTACAATAGTTCGCACTGGAGTCTCTGGAAGTACATTCGCAATAGCTGTAAAGTCTGTATCCCAAGCAACAAGTGCTTCTCGAACTGAAGTTGTTGTTATAGATGATATATATGGAAGTTTTTCAAGTTGTGGTGCAAGTTGCCATGCTGTAATACTTATCCCTAATGTTTTTGCAAAATCGAGACTCACGTCAGTTGCTGTTGGAAGTAGTTGTCTTTTGGTTGGGAAAACTATTCCTTTCATCCATGTATATGAATGTGTTGCTGCGGTGCTTGCTGTTGCGTCAATTGTAATTTCACAGATCTGTCTTATGTTTCCATCTCCGAGTCTATCGCGGACTCTTTTTGTGGCAACAGATCGTATTGCTGAAGCATATATGCATGACAGTCCCATTGGTAAGATAAAATCAGAGGCTCGTTCAAAAAGACCTCTTTTATCTGCTCCTGATATAGACAATGGCGCAATTGCAATAAGAGCCGCCAAAATTAATTTTTTCATGATTTATAACCTCCACAAAAAATAAAATTAGTTACATCTCTTAATGTATAGAAAAGACAAAAAATGTCAAATAGAAATTGCGCTAGGCTTTTGTTATAAACTTTGCATCGATTTTTTTCTGACCGATTTTGAATTTTATTGTCAGGTACGTTTTGCTTTCACTCTTTTTTTCTACTTTTTTAATAAGGCCCATTCCAAATGTTGTATGTTTGACTGGCTGGTTTATTTTCCATGCGCCAGTAAGTGATGGGGCCGCATTATTTTTTGAAAATTGATTTATATTTATAGTTGGTCTACCGAATGTTACAATTTTGGAAAATTTATTTTCTGGCTGTGGAATGTTTAACCAGTTCGATATTGTATAGTTGATTTCGTATGATGTTTTAAATACGCAGCTTTCGTTTTCAACCAGTTTGCTTGGAAGCTCATCTAAAAATCGGGATGGTAGTTGGTCTGTTGTTTGTCCATAGGTTGTGCGATATCGAGAATTAGTTAGAATAAGCCTGTCTTTTGCTCTGGTGATTCCCACGTAGAAAAGTCGACGTTCTTCTTCTATGGCCTCTTGGCTTTCCATTGAGCGTGTGCTTGGTAATATTCCTTCCTCTAGTCCCACAACCATAACCGTTTCAAATTCTAATCCTTTTGCAGCGTGTAGGGTCATTAGTTGTACCTTATCTTTCTTGTCGTCTTTATGTGTGCTTTGTTTTTGTAATAATGCAACATGGTCTAAAAATGCCGAAAGATTGTCTATTCCGTCGCGCTCAAAGAAATCTATTGCTTTTAGAAGTTCGTTTATATTTTCTACTTTTTGTTGTGCCTCTGTTTTTTCATAATGTTCGAACAAGTATTCAAAATAGTCTGTTTTGTCTAAAATTTCTTTGGCTATTTGTTTTGGAGAGGCGTCACGATCGATTGACTTGAATAAATTAATAAATTTTTCAACCGAGGATTTGTACATTTTTTTGAGATCATTTGATAGAAGAAGCTTTTGGAGTATTTGTTCAAAGGTTAAAAATGGTTCTTGTTGCCACATCTCAAGGCACATTTCTTCAAATTTTTTACCAAGTTTGCGAGGAGGACAATTTATTATTCTAAAAAATGCCACTCGATCAAACGGGTTTACGGCAATGCGCATGTATGCAACAAGATCCTTAACCTCTTTTCGTTCATAAAATTGTATTCCTCCAATTATTTTGTAAGGAATCGATTTTTTAATAAGTGCTTCTTCGATAGAGCGTGATTGAAAGTGGTTCCTGTATAAAATTGCATTTGAACTAAGAGGGTGTTCTTCTTTTGATATTTCGAGGAAAGAGGATAAAAAATCACCTTCTTGGTACTCAGATGAGAATGTAAAAAACCGTATACAGTTGTCGCCTTTTTTGTTTGACCAAAGATTTTTTTTGTGTCGGTTTTTGTTGTGTGAAATAATATGGTTTGCGACATCAAGTATTGGTTTGGCTGATCGATAATTTTGTTCAAGTTTTATTACGTGTGTCTTTAGAAAGTCTTTTTCAAAATTTTGAATATTTTCTACAGTTGCGCCGCGCCATGAGTAAATTGACTGGTCTTCATCCCCAACTACGCAAACAGAATCAGCGGTTTGTTTCCCGTCTTTATCTTTGGACATCTGGTTTAGCAGCAGATGTTGTACAATGTTTGTGTCTTGATATTCATCAACAAGTATATGTTTTACTGTATTATTGAATCGTTTTTTAAATTCTGGTTGATTTTTAAAGAGTCTAACAACTTCTAAAAGTAAATCGTCAAAGTCAAAGGCATTGCAGGCACGTTTTTCTTCCTCATAAACGTGGAACATCTCTTTTACTATTGGGTCATAAGCATCAAAAACCGATGAGCCTTCGTCCAAGGTCAAATTGTTTTTGATGTAAGAAATGGTATATGCAAGGTTTCTTGGGGTAATTTTTTGGTTTGAATTTGATCGTTTTAAAATGTCTGTGAGCAACTTGTGTTGGTCGTCGGCATCAAAAATGGAAAAAGTTGGATGCGCAAGAAGATGGCTGTTTCTTTTTAGTATCTGTAGACAGTATGAGTGAAATGTTCCAACAAAAGGCAATAATTGTGTGTCCCCTAAAAATGACGAGACACGTTCGCGCATTTCTTTTGCTGCTTTGTTGGTGAATGTTAGCGCAATAAGCTGGTGCGGCTCAACATTTTCATTTAGTATAAGATGTGTAATCCGTGCAGTTATTACCCGAGTTTTACCTGATCCTGCGCCAGCTATTACCAAAATGGTTCCGTTTTTATTTGTAACGGCTTTTTGTTGTTGTTTGTTTAGTTGGTTGTATAAAAATTCTTCAAAGTTGTTATTCATGTGATTTTCTTTTTCCATTTCTCAAGATATTCTACCAATGGCTTTAGACCCTCTTTGCTTAGAGCGGAGGTGATAACGTGAGGCTTGTATTTAGACAATTCTTTTTTGATGTCGGCCGTGTTTTCGCACTTATCTATTTTGTTAAAGACATAAAGAACGTTCTTGTCTATCTCAAGTTCTTCCAATATTTCATGAACAATTTTTATGTGCTCGTCCCAATTTGGATCGGAAATATCAATAACGTGTATTAAAATGTCAGCATATTCAAGTTCGGAAAGAGTGGATTTAAATGCATCTATTAAGCTATGTGGAAGCATTTGAATAAATCCAACAGTGTCTGAAATTAGGCCAACTTTCTCTTTATTTATGTATAACTGTCTTGTTGTTGTGTCTAAAGTTGCAAATAGCTTGTCTTCTGCCAATACATCGGCCTTTGCAAGGACATTCAAGATTGTGGATTTTCCAGAATTGGTATATCCAATTAAACACATAAAAGGTTCTTTGCTGTTTAGTCGACGTTTACGTTGTGTTTCTCGGGACTTTTGTATTTTTACCAATTGGGCCTTGAGTTTTAGGATGTATTCATGGATGTTTCTTGTTTCTTTTTCCTTGGATGTTTCTCCAGCTCCACCTCTAACCCCAATTCCTCCGGCTTGTTGTCCAAGGTGAACACCTTTTCCAGCCAGACGTGATTTTTTGTGTTGTAGTATTGCTATACGAACCTGAGTTTGGCCTTCTGCTGAGTGCGCGGCCTTTTGAAAGATCTCCAATATTAACTCAGTTCTGTCTGTTATATTGCATTCAAGATAATCTTCAAGGTTTCTTTTTTGCTGACTTGTTAGTGGCTCGGAGATAATTATGTCTACAAATTCATTTTTTTTGCAGAAAGCATCAAATTCCTCAAGTTTTCCTTTTGTGAAAAAGTAAGAATTGTCGATGTCTCGGAGTTTGATAAAAATTTTTTCGTCATATTTAATTTGATCGGTTCTTACCAGATTGATAAATTCTTCATAATAGGTGTCGATGTGCTTTGTTTTGTTGTATGGGGCATGTATTCCCACGATTAGTGTTTTTTGGTGGTAAAGTGTTTTTGTGCTTTTTGGTTTAACCATAATTTGCCTATCCTGTTTCCTCTTTTGGTTTTTTATTATTTTTGTTTCAGCATATCAATTTTTCTGTTTTTTGTTACACTGGTCAGCAGATTTCTCTTGTATTTCCATTATTATTTTGTTTGATATTTCCCGGCTTATGCTGGGTTTGTAGTTGGTGAATAAAAACAAGGACTTTTATGTTTAATCTTTTGTCAGAAAAATTTTCATCCATTTTTTCTAGACTTACAGGAAAAGGAAGCTTGTCGGAGCAAAATATTTCCGAAGCCTTGGATAAGGTAAAGGACGCTCTTTTAGAGGCGGATGTTCCATTGAATGTTGTTGAATCTTTTATTGACGAGGTTAAGCAAGAATCTGTAGGACAAAAAGTTTTAAAGTCATTAAAGCCGACAGAGCAGTTTATAAAATCTGTACATGACAAGTTGCTGGTGTTTTTGGGTGGGAAACAGGAAGATTTTTCTTTTAAAATACCCTCTATTGTGATGGTAATGGGGCTGCAAGGTTCTGGTAAAACTACGTCTCTTTCAAAGTTTGCTGCATACATAAACAAAAAAGCAAAGGCAAAGAAAAAGCACAGAAAGATTTTGTTCGCTTCGGTTGATTATCAAAGGCCGGCGGCGTTAGAGCAGTTAAAAGTTCTTGCTGATCAAACGGGCGTTGATTATTATCAATCGGGCAAAACAGATCCAGTCGAGGCTTCTGGGGACATAGTTGATCATTTTAAGAAGCACCAATACGAGTTTTTATTTTTAGATACGGCTGGAAGATTGCATGTTGATAAAAATCTTCTTGAACAATTGAAAGAAATTAATGATCGAGTTCGTCCTGATTATAAACTGCTTGTACTTGATTCAATGACTGGTCAAGAGTCCCTCGCCGTTGCAAAAGCGTTTGAACAAAGTGTTGGGTTTGACCGAGTAATGCTAACCAAGATGGATAGTGATACGCGTGGTGGGGCAGCATTTGCATTTAGATATGCTCTTAAAAAACCAATCACATTTCTAGGAGTTGGAGAAAAGCCAGAAGACCTGGAATTATTTAGGCCCGAAAGAGTTGCTAATCGAATTTTAGGAATGGGCGATATTGTCAGTTTGGTGGAAAAAGCTGAGGAAACAATCAAAAAAGATGAGCAAGAGCGGTTATCAAAATCGTTAATGCAAGGTAAAATGACGCTAGATGATTTTGCGCAGCAACTTGATATGATGAGTAAACTTGGTTCGCTATCAAATGTTACAAAATATTTGCCTGGTGCAGCAACGCAGAAACTTACCCCTGAAATGCTTGAAAAAGGCGAGCAAGAAATGAAAAATTTTAAGGCTATCCTGTGTTCTATGACAAGGAAAGAGAAAATATTTCCTGAGCTGTTTGATGCGTCTCGAAGGAAAAGGATAGCTAAAGGGGCAGGTGTGCAAGTGTCGGATGTTAATAATTTGATGCGTAAATTTGAACAAAGTCAGCAATTTGCTAAACTATTTAAGAAGTTTGGTAAATTCCAAAAGTTTTTCAAACGGTAGAAAAATTAAAACAAATACAGGTTATTGAAGGAATTTTTAATGTCGGTAAAGATCCGTTTATCTCGATGTGGTAGAAAGAAAAGGCCGTTTTTTAGATTGGTAGCAATTGATACCAGAAAAAAAAGAGACGGGGCGTATTTGGAAAATCTTGGAACTTATGACCCTTTTTCACATGAGTTGATACAGTTTCACAAAGAGCGCATAGATCATTGGCTTTCTGTTGGAGCACTGTTTACAGACTCTGCAGCAAAACTATACAAAATGCATAGCAAGCAAAAACCTGCTGCAAAATAAAATCTTAAAATCATTAAGAAGAAAAAATTATGTTGCGTTTATTAATTGAGTTTGCTGTAAAAAAGCTTGTGCTCAATCCTAGCAAAGTTTATATTTCTGAAACGATAGATGGTCCGCGTAGTATTATTGAAATTCGCGTTCATCCTGACGATGTTGGAAAAGTAATTGGGAAAGAGGGTAGGTCTATAAAAGCTCTTCGCGTTCTTGCTGAGTCGGTTGCGACGTCTCATGGAATGGAATCGATTTTGGATGTTTTAGGTTCATGAACATTTCTATTCTTACTGTTTTTTCTCAAATTTATGATTCATTTTTGCAAACCAGTTTGATAAAACGGGCGCAAGAGGCTGGAACTGTTTCTTTTGATATTCAAGAGTTTTTTTCTTTTTGCGAGCCTAAAGAGCGAATTGACTCGCCAACGTTTGGGCATGGGGCTGGGATGGTTATAAAGCCTGAGGTTGTTCAAAAGGCTGTTGAAAAGCAGGAGACAAAGCACGGAAAAGCATTCAAAATATTTTTGTCCCCGCAGGGAAAAAAACTTGATCAAACGCTGGCCAAAAAACTTTCACAAAAATTTTTAGAAACAAAACATGTAATGCTTATTTCCTCAAGATATGAGGGAATGGACTCTCGTGTAGAGGAATATTATGCCGATGAATCAGTCTCCGTTGGAGATGTGGTTTTGATGGGTGGTGATGTTCCGACAATGATGTTGCTTGAAACGGTTCTTAGATATGTTCCTGGAGTTGTTGGCAAACAGGAATCGGTTGAGTATGAATCATTTTCTGGTCCGTTTGTTGATTATCCACAGTATGCCGCTCCGGTTGAGTGGAATGGTATTAAAGTGCCAGATATTGTACGCTCTGGCGATCATGGAAAAGTTTCTGAATGGAGAGAGGCAAAAGCAGCAGAAAAAACTGTTAAAGGGCACTTTGAATGGCTTAGGTCACATCTTATGACTGATGAGCAAAAAAGCTTAGCCGCATCATTTATTCCCTCTCATTATGTTGTGTTGATGCATGATGAAATTTTGCTTGAAAAAGGTCGAGTTGGTACAACATCAGTTGCATCACTGGATATTCATGACATTGCTCGTTCATCACGAACCTATGGATTAAAAAAATATTTTATTGTTACTCCGCTTGAGGATCAGCAAAAAATTATACAAAAGCTTCTTTCTTTTTGGGATTCCGATGTTGGCAAGACATATAATAGGGGGCGGCATGATGCAGTAAGCCGTGTTTGTATTGAGCCATCTTTGCAGGATGTTTTAAAAAGAATCGAAGAAGAAGAAGGAAAAAATCCTGTAATTATTTCAACCTCTGCGCAGGAATCGGATTTGTCTAACCCTATTAACTATTATGATCAGGAAAAGGTCTGGAGCTTAGATAGGCCGGTTTTATTTGTGTTGGGGACAGGAAGAGGGCTAAGTGAAAAAGTTATAAAAAAGAGTGATTTTGTATTATTGCCAATTAATGGATTTTCTAATTTTAATCATTTGTCTGTGCGTTCAGCGGCAGCTATTATTTTTGATAGATGGTTTGGAATTAGCACAAAGGGTGAGCATTCTTGATTGGCAGATTACTGTTTTTTCTGTATAGTAAATGATACTAGTAATTTAAGATTTTTAATTAAAACTGCAGGACGATTAAGGGATAAACCGACGATGAAGGCCAAGAAATATACAAAAGAGACAATTAGAGAAATAGGACAAACGGAGCTGGAATTTCCAAAATTTAAAATTGGAGACACAGTTTCTGTTTCTTTACGAATTAAAGAGGGTGCCAAAGAGCGTTTGCAAGCATTTGTAGGTGATGTAATTGCGATTAAGAACAACGGGGCTTCTAGTACTTTTATAGTTCGCAAGATTGCTGCAAATAGTATAGCTGTTGAAAAAATTATCCCATTTTATTCGCCTTGTCTTGAGTCTGTGAAGGTTGTTCGCAGAGGTCGTGTTAGAAGAGCGAAGCTTTATTATCTAAGAGACCGCATTGGTAAGGCCGCCAAGGTTAAAGAGCTTGTGTTGACAAAAGAAGAGCAAGCAATCGAAAGAGCTAAGGCGGAGGCAGCCAAGAAGAAAGAGGCCGACAAGAGAGCAAAAGAAGCAAAAAGTTTAGAGGTAAAGACGGAAACTCCTAAAAAAGTGGCCGCGGAAAAACCTAAATCTGGTGGTGGTTCTAAAGATAAAGAAAAATCATCAAAAGTAGTAGAAAAAGCTGCGGAAGAAAAAAAGTCAGAATAAAAAAATCTTTATGAAAAATTTCACAAAGAATAGAAAAAAAGTATCAGAAATTCTGGTACTTTTTTTCTGTCTATTTTTTGTACAATCGTGCAAAAGAGAACAAAACAAGGTACACCATTTACTGCGAGCTAAAGAGCAAGAGGCCCGTCTTTTTGATGTTCCAGTACCTGTTAGTGCAAGGTTAATTGTTTCAGAACAACCTGGCCGTAAAGGTGAGTCTGGGCAGATGCTCAGATATAAAATTGATTCGACCACCGATGAGCTTTTAACGTTTTATGGTAAACAAATGGAGCGTTCTGGATGGAAAAAGTTATGTGAGGCCGTAGCACAAGAAAGTGTCTTCATTTTTGAAAAGCCAAATAAAGTATGTTCTGTCTCTATCCGCCCATCTGAAACAGCCAGAAAGTCAGTTTTTGTAATTAGTGTCTCGAATAAACAAGAGTAAATTTATCTGTTTTTCATATGCTCCTTGAGAGCAATCTTTACCTCTTGAATAACAGGTTTCCACACAAAAGTTTTTTCTTGTCTGAATAATTTCATTTGTGGGTACCAAGGAGTGTCTTTTCGCTCAAGCATCCAGCGCCACTCGGTTTCGAATGGCAAAATTGTCCAAACGTCCAATCCAAGAGCT
The DNA here is from genome assembly GCA_018647505.1 of bacterium. GTDB lineage: Bacteria > Babelota > Babeliae > Babelales > JABGSX01 > JABGSX01. The sequence continues at coordinate 30,556 of JABGSX010000041.1, forward strand.
CCTGCAAGATGAGCAATTGAGGTATCTATTGTTATTATGAGGTTAAGATTTTTCATAACGGCAGCTGTGTCCATGAATGCACCGTTTTTTTTGTCAAAATCTTTGCCTAGACGATTAACTATAAAATTTGGGTTTCCTGTATCTACGGTTTTACTGTCGTCTTTGTTCATATGAAGACTGTAAAAGCTAATTCCTGGTATTTCTGAAAGAGCCGCAAAGCTTTCGATTGGGATGCTCCTTAAATCGGCTGCAGCGCTTCCATTCCAACAAAGTCCTATCTTAAAGTTTTTGTCCGATTCAAATTTTGTTTGCCATTTTTTTACTAATTTTTCATCGGCAAATAAATATGGTATATCAGCTGGAATTGTATCTACAGTTAATTCAAAAGATAAAATTCCATCAACAAGACCAAGTTTGTAGTCTGCGTCAGATAAGTCGGCAGGATGTTCACGAATTTCATCTATAAACGGACAGTTGGATATAAGTTTTTTTAAGCAACCGTGACCCTTAGAATATATAATTATGTAGGCGCCTTTATCCTTTGCCAATTTTGCATAACGAATAAAGTGCATGGTGTCTCCAAATCCCCCAGTAGCATAAAATGCAACTTTTTTGCCATTGAGATTTTCTTTCGTTAGCAATGGTGCGTTATTGCCAGCTTTTTTTTGCCATACCACAGCTTCTGGGTAATTTCCAAGAGTAAGATACGCAATGGAAAGGTTTATTTTGGTGCCCTTTAGCCCTGGGTATGCAAGGTCCATATATTTGTTAATAGCTATACTTTTTGCAAAGTCGTGCTGACGTAATGCAGTCATGCCAACCTTGTGCCAAGCTTTACGAGAGTGTGAATTTATTATAAATGCTTGTTCATAAAATCTTTGAGCTTTTTCAATTTGATTTTGATGTTCCAGTGCCTCTGCGTATAACATTAATGCTTTAAAGCTTTTAGGTTGTAACTCTGTTGCTTTTTTTGCGATCTTTTCGGCCTTTTGGTATTCCTTTTTTTCTGTAAGTACGCTTGCCAACAAGAGCTTTGCGTCAATATTTTTTTGGTCGTAGCTTTCGGCAAGAGTGTAATAATCTATTGCTTTGTTGTTGTCGCCTTTGTCCTCAAAGTGTTTTCCATTAGCTAAAAGTTGGTATACAAAATTGGGGTTTTCTTTGGTAACGATGGTTGAAATTAATAAAGATGTGATGATGGTTAGAATGATTCTTTTCATATGGCTATTTCCTCTTTTTTGTTGTAAATACGAAGATGCAATAGCCTATCTTGTAAATAAAAAGAGCGCAACAAATTTTGAGCATAAAAAAAGCCGACTCATTTACGAGTCGGCTTTTCACTTTTTGAGATAGAACTAATTTTCAAGTTTTCTTATTGCGTCTTCAAGATCTTCTATGGTGTCTTCAAGCTTTTCTATTTTTCTACCAAATTCTCTTTTCACATTGTTAATTTCATTTGTGAAGTTTTGGTTTAGCTGATTTATTTGTGCGTAAACACCGCTTAGGTCTGATCCTTTGCTTCCTCCGCTACCTCCTCTGGCAATTGCGCCTCCAAGAAGGCCACCGGTCATTCCTCCAAACATTCCACCCATCATTGCTTCACCACCGCCGCCGTTATTAACAACAACTGTTCTTGCGTGAGATGGAACAAAAGCTAAAATGGATAAAATAGATAAGGTTAAAAGTATTTTTTTCATTTCTCTCTCCTTTTTTGGTTCATAAACCACCATAGTTAACTACTTTTAACTATAAGGAATTTATGGGTGAAAAATCAATACTTTTGGGTTTTTTATGGTGTTTCGTTGTTTAAAATATCGGCCAAATTATTTACTTTCCCGGCCCCTTGAAGAAGAAGAAGATTTCCATCTTGTAGTTTGTTACTCAAATTTTTTCTAATGCTTGAAAAATCAGATTCGTATGGAACGTATGAAACAGAAAAATTTGGCTTAAACTTTTCAAATGCACGAACAAAATTTTCACTGGTGATGCCTTCGATTGGGTCTTCACTTGCTGGGTAAATGTCTGTGACTATAAGATGATCTATACCGCTGTTTAAAAACATTGATATAAACTCACTCCATAATTTGTTTGTTCGTGTATAACGATGAGGCTGGAAAACAACAACAAGATCTTTAGTTGTACATTTTTTTGCAACTATAAGTGTTTGTTCTATTTCTTTTGGGTGGTGCCCATAGTCATCAAAGATCTTTGTTCCTTTATAAGTTCCTTTTAGCATGAATCGTCGCTCGATTCCTTTGAAAGACTTAAGAGCCTTGGCAATTGTTGAAAACGCAATTCCTAGCTCAAGAGACACTGCTGTTGCAGCCAGAGAGTTTAATACATTGTGTTTACCTGGCATATTCAAATAACAGCTTCCAAGCTCCTTGTCTTTTAATATTACGTCAAAAGTTGAATGGTCTGGCATAAGTTTAATGTTTTGTGCTTTAAGGTCTGCAAGATTGGACTCAATTCCGTATTTTACAGTTTTTATGTGTGGCATTGGAAGCAAAGATTTTATGTGTGGATCGTCCGCACATAAAATTGCTTTTCCGTAAAATGGTAAGTTATTTAGAAACTGTTTAAACGTGTCTTTTACATCATCCAAATCTTTGTATGTTTCTAAATGCTCAAGATCGATATTTGTTACAACTGCAAGGGTGGCTTGTAGGTTTAAAAGAGATCTGTCACTCTCGTCCGCCTCTGCGACCAAAAAGTCTCCTTTTCCAAGGCGTGCGTTTGATGAAATATTTTTAAGATGTCCACCTATTATTACAGTCGGATCTGTTTTGCTTTCAATTAAAATGTGTGATGCCATTGAGGTTGTTGTTGTTTTTCCGTGTGACCCGGCTATAGCTATGCTAAATTTGGTACGCATAAGCTCTGCAAGCATTAGTGCGCGAGGAATTGTTGGGATACCCCTTGCCTGGGCATTGATAATTTCTGGGCTTGTTGGCTTTACGGCTGATGAGTATACAACAACATCAATTGATTCATCTTGGCATGCTTTGGTGTTGTGGCCGTGTGCTATTGGAACGCCAAGTTTTTTTAAATTTTTTATACTTTGTTGTTCAAGATCAAGGTCACACCCAGAAACGGGATAACCTTGGTAGTGCAAAATTGTAGCAATACCACTCATCCCAATTCCACCGATTCCAACAAAATGAACGTGTGTTTTTTTTCTGTACATTAAATGCCCTGTAGTTTATGTATTGATAAGAAAAGGATAGAGACACAGGATATCCAAAAAAATGGAATCTTACAAGAAAATATACCTTGGAGGTGTGAACTTTTACCAATTATAAATGGTCTCTAAGTTTAATTAATTGTTCCTTGAGTGCTGCACATTTTGTTACAAGCTCTTGGTATTTTTTTTCGTAGTTTTTTGCAGGAAGTTCTTTTGTAGAAGGAACGAATTCAATATTGTTTACGTCTTTTAGGGCTTTTTTTGCTCCAGAAATTGTAAAACCTTGTGAGTATAAAAGGTGCTTGATTTTTTTGAATTTGTCTACGTCTTTTTCTTCGTAAAAGCGTTGTTTACCTTCAGATCGATATGACTTGATTTTAAATTCTTTTTCCCAGAACCGAATCACGAATCGCTCAACATCTAAGTGCTTGGCTAGCTCACCAATTCTGAACTTGCGACGTTCCATCCTCATAATATAGAATCTCCTTTTTTGAAGGTTCATTATTGCAACAGCCTTTTTATTGTTTATAGCGCAACCAACTTTTTATGTAAAACTATTTCTAAAATTAATTTTAGAAATATGCTCAACTCGTTTGATATAACAGTAGTTTTGAGATTTATAGTTTAGTAAGAAAAAAGAAAGCCGCATTTTTTACTCTTTTGAGATGCAATTAGTAGCGTAAACATTAGAAGTTTTGGATAAGCCACAAATGTTATTTGACAAATAGAAATATTCAGGGTAGTGTGTATTTATGCATACCGTTGTGTTGAGAATTATTTTTGCGACTCTATTAGGGTTGTTTGTACGGCTATTTACAATGTTATGTATAATTGTTTTGTTTTCTAAATGGAAGGTTATAAAAAATGAATAAGAAGGTTTTATCGTTATTAATTTTGTTGAGCTTTGGTGGTTTTGCCTTTGGTGCATCAAGTGCACATAATGTTCGATCTAGAGGGGTATCTTCTAAAAGTTCTGGAAGGGGCGGTAAAAAAGCTAGCAAGGCTGCAAGAAAAGCAAAAAGGGCAAAAAGAGAAGCAGCCAAAAAACTTGCGATGGAAAAGGATCGATCTAGAAAAAGATTCACAGGGAAAGTTGATGATATTCTTTGTAGGGCGTATGGTAGAACATATGAGCAAAGGTTCGACTATTTTTGTGGATCAGTGAAAGTTTGTGGTGAAACATTAAATTTGGACTTATTAAAATATTTTCAAGAAGAAAGAGGTCTTCTAAGAAAAAACTCTGTAGAGTTGGCTCGTGCATTTGTAGCTAGGCCTCATATTTTTAGAAAATATCTTACGGAAGGGAATGAAGGTCTTTTTTTACCAGAGATGGAAACAATAAATCTCTATCTAGAAAAAGCATATGAGTTGTGTGGGATTAGAAATGACCTCAGATTCCCAGTATTATTGATTCCTGATCGTTTAGATACTAGTGCTCCAGCTTTCTTTAAACTTGGAGCAGTTGTTATTCCAGATGCATCTATTATCAAATATGAAGAGTCAACAATTTTTTTTCTTCTTGTGCATGAAGTAATTCACTATAAACAGTTTTTAGCTGGTGTTGCTATTTTGGAACCTAAAAAATATTCAACAAATGATAAAGAAGCGGATCTTGAAGCTTTAAGGTTGTTAAATTGTTGTGAGTGCTCAAGGTTTTTGATGGAAGCAAGGGCAGAAGACGAAGAGGCTAGGTTGCCTGGTTTTAGATATCCTACAGCAAGAGAAATAGCTCCTCTTGAAGCGGCTCAAAGAGAAGAAGGTTGCTTGTGTGAGTACCACAGCAAAAAAGAAGGTAAATAAGTATATATTTTTCTAAATGGAAGGTTATAAAAATGAATAAAAAAATCTTATCATTATTATTTTTATTGAGTTTTTCAGGTGCATTTTTTGGTGCTGAAGAGAAGAAAGAGGAAGAGAGTGCAGAAGGAAAGACAGAAAAGATCTATTGTTATACTCTTACGGAAGAAGAAATAGAAGGATTGCGAGAAAGGTCTAATAGGCTTTCTGATGAGCTTGTTACTTTTGGAGATGAAGGTACACTTGAAAGATTTTCTGGTGATGATTATTCTGAAGTGTTTACTCCTTGTTTTATGAGGGGACTGACTAAAAGAGTTTATTCTGATGCTATTCAAAGAGAGTTTGAAAAGTTAAATTTGCTTAAAACTATTGATTTAGGTCCAGGCTTTCATGAAACTTTTCATGATTCATACAATAGGAAATTATTTATTTGTAAAAAGGTTTATCGGTCTTCAGATTCTATTGAAGAATCGAAGTTATTGTTAGATGAGGGTTCTGGTGAATTATATTCTATTGATATCTCTTCCAGAGGTGATATTGACCCATCGTTGCCTATTAATTCTAGATTAGAGGATTTACCATCTTTAGGAGACGGTGCCTATTCTTTATTATCAAATGATAAAGAAGGAGAAAAAGTTTGTGTTTTTTCTGGTAAACGCAAAATGTTTCTAGGAACTTTCGATGAAGGAGCAAATTCGTTTAAGCAATATTTTGAATTATTCGGTAAATGTGTATTTGTTGCTGTTTCGACAGATCGTAGTAAGATTGCGTTGGTTAATTCCAATGCTTATTATGATGATAGTGGCAGCTTTGAAGTTGATTATCAATTGTTAATTTTTAATTCTAGAAATCTTAGAGAGCCTATTTATGAATCCAGATCAAAATATTTTAAGATTGCTTGGTCAAGAGGTTCGGGTTCTGTTGATAGGCTTTTAATAAATTTAAACGAAGATGGTCATAGAGCTACAAAAATTATTGAATATCATGGTGAGGAGCGCGAAGAAACAAAGACTGAAGGATTTATATTCTTGAGTTATTGTAACGATTATTGTGTATTAAGCAATAGAGATTCAGGGCCTGCCTTTGAGGATAAAGGGACTTTTGTTTATGACCTTAATAACAGAAACAGATTATTTGAATTGGGTGGTCAATCTAAACAATTAAGAGAATGTTGCTTTTCTAATGATTCTAGATTTGTAGCTTCTATCGAGATGGATCATGAACTTCAAGATTACGATAAAACTGTTAGGAAAGGATCACATATTTTGGGGGTAGGTTTTGTTGCTGTTGTAAGAGAGGTGGATAGTGGAGAAATAATTTTTTCATTTCCTGCTCCATACCTTAATTCACATATTTCTTTTTCTTCTGATAACAAAAAGCTTTATATAACTGGTTATAGAAATTCTGAAGAAAGGATAGGATTAATTCAAGTTTTTGATTTTGCTTCTATTGTTGATAACGGTTATGGCTTGTTATTTGAAGAGAGTAATTCTTTTGATTTGTTACAAAAGCTTTTAATTCTAAAGTTATTTGGGGGAACAGAAGATTTATTATTGCCTTCTCATCAGGTTGTAAATTTGTTTCCTTTATATGAGAGTTTTTCACCAGGGTTTAAAAAACTTATGAAAATAAGGCGTCTTTATGATTATGGTCGTCGACCAGAATATCTTAGGTCAATAGAATCTGCTTTAAGTGGAAATTTTATTAAACTTGGAGTTGTAACAGCAGGAGTGTCTTTAGCTTTTTGGCTGGTTCCAAAATTTGTATTTCCTTTATTAACAGTAAAAAAAGATAAAAAATAAGGTTAATTAATAATAAAGATTCTTTACATTGAACTAGTAAAGAATCTTTATTATTAATATGGAAGGTTATAAAAATGAATAATAATATATTATCTTAATTTTTTATAATTGACGGTTAGTTTCCTTTAAAAATGGGGCTATTTTTTTGCCAAGATTCGCACAAATAAACCAATTGTGATAATATTATTCTTTTAATATTTGTGCTGTATGTTCATGTTCTAACTATATAAAAGGGAAACTTTTACATGAAATTTAAAGATCTTTTAGTTCCTTTATCTCTGGCTTTGTTAACTACATTTATTATTCATCATTTTGTTCTTAAAAAAGTTGTTCCTGACAATAGTGGAGAAAGAACCGTTGTCAGCTCAGGTAAGCAAATTGTTCCTAAAAACTTAGAAGTTGTAAGACCTCTTAATTTTGAAATAGATTTTGTAGATGATAAGAAAAAAGGTGAAAAACCAAGCCTGACAGAGATTGAAACGCCTTTTGGTAAATACGTTTTTTCTTCTTTTGGTGCATCGTTAGAAAGAGTTGAGTTTAAGCACGATGTTAATAAAAAAAGAGAATCGCTTGGGACTATTTTCCCTATGGCGGAAGAGGACCGAGAGCGAAGATGTTTTCTTGTTGCTCTTCCTGAAAAAACTCCATATTACTACAAGCTAATTGGTTTTGAGAATAAAGATGATGCAGCGGTAGTTACATATCAAGCTGATTCAGAAGTTGCTTCAATCAAGAAAACTTTTGTAGTGCAAAAAAGTGACTATCAAATTCATTTAGACCTTGAGGTAATACCAAAGAGCGCAGAAGATAAAAATCTTGATGTAAGAGTGTTGTTTCCATCCCCTATTTTTCCGTCAATAGAAGCTAACGATGAATTTAGTGTATTTGTTGGCACTGGAATAGATTCTATTGAAAATAAAAAGTTTAGCGATGAAAACTGGCTGCAAACTTGTTGGGACAAGCCAAGTCTTTTTGGTATGGAAGATCGTTACTTTGTTCATGCATTTGTAGGTGGTCAAAAGTCATTTGCAAGTCGTGCATATGTTAATGCATTAAGTCCTACAAGGTTTATTTCAATCTTAGAAGGAAGTGTTAATAAAGAAAAAACATCAAACCGTTTGTCTTTCTATTTTGGCCTTAAAGATGGTTCAGCAATGGCTGCGGTTTCTCCTGCATTAGAAAAAACATTAAATTATGGATGGCTATATTGGCCTGCAAAAGGAATTTTGTGGGTTTTAAAGGAAATAAACAAATACACAAATAGTTTTGGTTGGGCAATAATTTTGTTTTGTTTATTTTTACAAATTCTTTTGTGGCCTTTTAATCCGTATGATGAAAAAAAGACAAAAAAACGTAATGAAATGCAACAGAAGCTTGCTTATGTAAAGAAAGCGTACAAAAATGATCCTAAACTGCAAGCACAGAAACAAAAAGAAGTTATACAAAAATATGGTATGGGGGGAATGACTGGCGGTTGTTTGATTTTATTTTTACAGGTTCCGTTGTTTATTGGACTTAGGTATGTGCTAAATGGTGCAATTGAAATGTACCACGCTCCATTTTTGTGGATTAACGATTTAGCATCAGCCGATCCGTATTATATTTTGCCGATATTAACAGCAATAGGAATGCTTCTTAGTACCTTATCAACAGTGGATTCGAAACAGCGTTTTATGGGTATTGCGTTTTCGTTGTTTGGTGTTGCAATTTTTGCAAGCTTTTCAGCCGGGTTAAATTTGTTTATTTTCGTAAGTACTTTTTTCAGGTTTGCTCAGACAAAAGTACAAAAATTGATATCTAAGTAGTCATGAATGATTTATCTTCTATAAAATTGTTATTAAAACATTTGCAACGCGTGCCTTATCTCGCTTCAAGAGATTTGTACCGCGTTGCGGACTATTTTCTTAACATGTCACAAGAACAATCTGAGCTTTTTTGCCAGACAATTTTAACAACCAAGGAAAATATAAAACCGTGTGAAGTTTGTTTTGCTTGGAAGGAAAAATTAGATCCGTGTATTTTTTGTCAGTCTCCGTCCCGTGATTCCAAAATTATATGTGTTGTTGAAACATGGCAGGAGTTACTTGCAATTGAAAAGACTAGCGGATATAAGGGTGTTTACCATGTGCTTAAAGGGGTTATTTGTCCTCTTGATGGTATTGGCCCTGAAGATTTGACTGTTGAGCAGCTTGTAGTGCGAGCCAATGATGCTAAAGAAATTATTTTGGCTACAAACCAGACTCCAGAGGGAGAGGCAACGGCTGCATATATTGCAAAAAAACTAAGCGATTCTTCTGTAAAAATAACATGTTTGGCTCGTGGTGTTCCAATTGGATCTTCGTTGGACACAATGGATAGGTTGACAGTTTTTAAGGCGTTGTCTGAAAGACGTCTTTTTTAAATTAGAAAGATTTATTATGTTAGAAAAATCCTTTGACTTGTATCGTGGGCGTAGAAATAGGTTTGTTGAGCTGGTAAAACAGGAGTTTTCTACACATAATAGTGGAACAATTTTATTGTTTGGTTCATGTGAACAAGAGCGGGTTCCTTTTCGACAAGAAGGATCGTTTTATTATCTTACTGGTTTGCTTGAGCCAGGACTGATTTTGGCCATAGATTTTAGCGGTGCTAGTACATTATTTATTCCCAAATATAAAGAAGACCGCTCAAAGTGGATGGACCCGGATGCGTTGGAGCCATCAGGGGAGAGCGCTGATAAAATTGGGGTAGATGAGACTGTTTATTTGGGCCATGACAGACATGGTTATTCAGCATCGTATTTTTTTGAAAAAGAGAATTATGAAAATTTAATTTCATTTTTAAAAACACGAGTATCTAAAAAGGAGCCAATTTTTACGTTGTTTCCTTCTTGGACTTATAGCATTGCCGGCCAAAGACTTTTGCTTGAAGCTATAAATAAGTTTGTTCCAGGATTTTTACCTTGTTGTAAAAATGTTTTGCCTATTGTTTCATCAATGAGAAGAGTAAAAGATAAGATTGAGATGGAACACATGTATGAGGCTATGATGATTACGGGCCTTGCTCATGAGGCTGCAGCTTCTATGGTAAAGGCTGGCAACACCGAACAAAAAATTAGAGCCGGTATAGAATTTGTGTTTGCAGAATCAGGGGCTCGTCCAGCATTTGAAAGTATTGTTGCTAGCGGAAAAAATGCTACGGTATTGCATAGTGCATCGTCGTTAAAAGAATTACAAAAAAAAGAGTTGGTTGTTGTTGATATTGGCGCAGAAAAGAATTTTTATTGTGCTGATATTACAAGGACTTACCCTGTTTCCGGAAAATTTTTAAAACGCCAAAAAGATTTATATACAGCTGTTTTAGATACACAAGAGTATGTTGCTGAAATTGCCAAGCCTGGAATGTGGTTAATAAATAAAGATAACCCAAAGCAGTCTCTTCACAATCTAGCAGTAGAGTTTTTAGAGGCGCGAGGTTTAGCCAAGTACTTTATTCATGGTATTGGTCATTTTTTGGGGCTTGATCCTCATGATGTTGGTGACTACAAGGAACCTTTGAAAGAGGGTGACGTTATTACAATTGAGCCTGGAGTCTACATTCCAAAGGAAGAGCTTGGAATTCGAATTGAGGATAACTACTGGATTACAAGCGACAGTGCCATTTGTGTAAGCCAAGACATCCCAAAATCTATTGGTGATATTGAGGAGATTGTCGGTAAAGACTTAGTTTTTGTTGAAGATGATGAAGACGAGATTTTCTAGAGGAGTTCGTATATGAAAAATGATGTTACTATTTTTGACGGTAAAATTATTATTTCATCGTTATTAAAAGCGCAAGAAGCATTAAAAAAGGGTGTTGGTATTGCAAAAAGTAAACTGGAAAAAGATGGAGCAATACAGCGGTTTGAATTTACGTATGAACTTCTATGGAAGACACTAAAAAAAATACTTGCTTTTAAGGGGGTTGTCTCTAATAGTCCTAGAGAAGTTTTTCGGGCTGCAGCGAAGAATGGACTTTTGGAAGATCCAAAATTTTGGTTTGAAGTTATAAAAAAGAGAAACATTTCAACGCATATTTATAACGAGGAAATGGCCGAGGAGGTATTCGATTTTTTGCAGTTATTCGAAAAAGAACTGGAAAAGGTTATTGATAAAATAAGGCAATTATGAGTAGTCATGGAATTTCTTCCGAAGACATGAAAATTTTGAAAAATATACTAGACAGTTACAATTGTGTTTATGTTTTTGGGTCTAGAGTAAAAGGAAGCTATAAAAAATTTTCTGATTTGGATATTTGTTTAAAAAAAAATATTTCTGACTATGAATATGAGTTGTTGGCCGAAAAGTTTGAAAACAGCGACCTTCCGTTTACAGTTGACGTTGTTGAGTATTGCAAGGTCAGTGATTCATTTAAAAAGGTAATAGATAAAGAGGCGATAAGCTTTGATGCTTTTACCAAATTAAGCTAGACCGTCCCATTCTTTTAAAAATTCGTTCAAAAATAGAACCATAAAGTTATGTCGGTCTTTTGCGAATTTTTTACCTGTCTCAGTGTTCATTCTGTCTTTAAGCAATAGAAGCTTTTCATAAAAATGGTTTACAACAGTTCCCTTTGATTTTTTATATTCCTGAAAAGAATTGTGTATTTCTGGTTTAATATTTGGATTGTACATTTCCCTGTCTTTTGCGCCGCCAAAAGCAAATGTTCTGCCAATACCAATTGCGCCAATTGCATCAAGTCTGTCTGCATCTTGCACAATTTTTCCTTCAATTGTTTTCATTGGTGATGTTGTTCCTGCCCCTTTAAATGATGTAGAAAGGACAATATCTTTTACATGAGCTGCAATTTCTTCTGTAAGTCCTTGTTTTTTGACCCAGTCATATGCAACTTGTGATCCAATTGTTTCGTCTTGGTTCTTTGCAAATTTCCAATCGACAATGTCGTGCAAAAGGGCCGCAAGTTGTATTACTAGGATATCTCCACCTTCTTTTTCTGCTAAAGTTAAGGATAATTTAAATACACGATAACAGTGCCACCAGTCGTGACCGGAGCCCTCGCCTTCCAGCTTTGATTTAACAAATTCTTTTGTTTTTTCAATTATATCGTTGTGCATCTTTTTATCCTTAATTTAGGCGTAGTTTTTTTCAGTTTTGTGACTGAGATAGAATATCAACATATCAATATTTGTGTAGTTCTTCATCTGTTTTTGATGTATTATTTTTTGTAGAAGCTTTGTAAAAAATAACAAACGAAAGGGCTTTTATGAAAAGTATAGATGCTTACGATTTAAAAGGTCGTGTAGCCAAATACGATAAAGAGATGGACATTATGCATCCAAATCGCCCAAAGATGGTTAATATTGGTCTTGAGTTTTTACCATTCAACCAAGATCAACAAATAAAAGTTCTTGATCTTGGGGTTGGCACCGGATTTTTTACTCAAAAGCTTTTACAAAAATTTACAAATGCTCAAGTTGTTGCTCTTGATGGTGCACAATTAATGATAGACTTGGCAAAAGCTAGGCTTGAAGATTTTGAAAAAAGTATAAAATATGTAGTTGGTGATTTTAGGGATATAGACAATACTTTTGACAATAAAAAAGAAATTTTTGATGTTGTAATTTCTTCTTTTGCTTTTCACCACTTATCGTTTGAAGAAAAAAAACAAACATTTAAGAAAGTTCATGATTTATTAAAGAATGGTGGTTGGATGATAAATGCGGATTGTATAGTTGATAAAAATCCGCTTATAGAGCAAAGGTTTCAAGAAAAAAGGGTAGAAGGAATTGTTGTTAGAGCTAAAGGTCAAAGGCCTTTTGATAGTTCTGATTCAACAAGGAAATATCTTGATCGCCTTGAGGCTGAAGAAAAGGACAACCCTCTAACGATTGAACAAGAATTACAAGCTTTTGAGTTTGGAGGATTTAAGAATATTTCTATTTTGTGGAAAGAATATAGGGAAGCTGTTTGTTGTGGGCAGAAGTAGAAGTTGTTTAAGATTTATTTTTTCTTATTATACAGACTTTATAGGTTGATAGCTTGAACAAAGAGGTTAAGGTGAAAAAATATTTTGATGTGTTGCAAAGTCCATATACAGGAAAATCTTTATTTTTTGTTGTTAAGGATGGAATAGAGGGCTTTGAAGATAAAGATGGAAGCTTTTTTCCAATAGAAAATGGTTATATAAATTTTCTAAAAGGAAGAACAATAACTGATTTAAACAAAAAATATCAGGGTTTTTACGACAAGGTTGGTAAAATTGCGGGAATTTTTGAAAAGATAAGCTCACTTTTTTATGATTTTAAAAAAATACGAGGTGAGCAACTTGAGAATGTTTGCGTAAAATCTGGAGATAAGGTTCTTGAAGTTTCTATTGGAACAGGGTGGAATATATCTCTTTTTACAAAAAAAGCACACTATTTTGGTATTGATATCTCAAGTGGCATGTTAAAACGGTGTGTAAAAAACAAAAAACGTTTTGGTCTAAATTTAGATTTATTTTTAGGTGAGGCTGAATTTCTGCCGTTTAAAAATGAATCTTTTGATGTTGTATTTCATGTTGGTGGTATAAATTTTTTTAATGATAGAGCCAAGGCAATTGAGGAAATGATTCGAGTTGCTAAATCTGGGACAAAAATTGTAATTATTGATGAAACAGAAAAGTTTGTTGAAGGGTGGTACCAAAAGCTTCCATTTATTAAAAAGTATTTTAAGAGTGAAGATATCGATAAGTCTAGAACAAAACCTCCTGTGGAATTTGTGCCAAAAAACACAAAGGATGTCAAAGTTGAAATAATAGATGATGGGCAGATGTATCGGCTAAGTTTTATTAAGGCGTAAGGAATTTTTGCGTATAAACTAATTTGTTTTTAAGGAATCATCGAAGTTGGTTGCAAAGAATTTTGAATTGCCAAAACTCTCTTTCGGACGGCTTATGCGGTTTAATGAGCCAGTCCATATGCCACACTTTGAAGAGTCTGAAAAGTTTCAGAAGATTATTCTTTCATTGATTAATAATTAATCTGCAACTTTGAGCGCAATCTCTAACATTTTATCTAGAGTTTCAAGCTTTTTATATTTATAGTCTTTGGATTTTTCCCATGTTAGATTTGCATAAGAGTCTGTAATCGTTAGCATCACTGCTATATCTATCCCTCGGAATTTAGCCACACTTAACAGCGATGCAGCTTCGGCCTCTATGCACATTACCCCTTCTTTTTGGTAATGGGAAACTTCTTCCTTTGTGGCTCTAAAAAATGCATCTGTTGTCCAGCTTATTCCTGATTTATACGGTATTTCCAACTGATCAAGTTTTTTGATGATTTTATTTTTTAGTTTATTTGATGGGTAGGCATATTTTGAGTATGGAAGGTAATGATGTGACGTCCCTTCATCTCTAATGGATTTTTCGCAAATCAAAATATCATCTTGTGTGATGTTTTTTTGCAGGGAGCATGATGTTCCAATTGTTATTACTTGTTTAACTCCCCATACGATTGCAAGTTCCATCATCATGGTGTTTTTTGGACCAAATATTCCAAAATTACCGATAGCAACAGATGGGAACTCTGTTAAAAAATAAACATCAGAAAAACTACCATTGCATTGTTTATGTTTATACTTTTGTAATGTTTGCTTCATAAAGTGTTTGTCGTAACAAATAATGAGAGTTTTTGGTGCATTAACAATAGGGTGACGACCTAGGTGTTTTTTTCTGTCCAAAAATTTATTTGGAGTTAATATTGATTTGTATTTGTACTTTTCTTGGTAGTTTGGGAAAGGGTGGCATGTTTTTTCAAAAAAATGATATCCAGTTGCTGTTGATAATGCACCAATGATGAAAGATAAAAAAATATAAAAACTTTTCATGTTGATTCCTTAATCTATTTTTCGGCATATATGTCTAAGGTGTGTGATTCAATATATAGTTTACCGTTTTTACTTGAGTTTGCTACAGCCTCTACCACGTCATTTGTAAATTCTATTGCCATTTTTTCTTCAAGGCCAGTTGAGTGAGGAATCCAGGCGTATGCCCAGTTAAAAAGTTCTTCTTTATTCGCAAATTTTTTTGGCATTACGACAAGATTAACTTTTATATTTCTAAATCCACATTCATTAAGCATTGCTGAGAATTCGTTTGCGTATTTGTGGAAGAATTTGTTTTCTTTATCTTTTAAAATATTTTTCCATTTTTTTTGTTCATAAACCTCCCTGATTGGACTTTTATGTTTGGCGACCATTTGTATAATTAACTTTCCACCATTATTTAAAAAGTTGTATATATTTTTTAGAGTACTAACTTGGTCTTTTATCCAGTGAAAAGCTGAAAAGCTTACGGCAAGGTCAAACTTTTTTTCTGTTGAAAATTTTGCGGCATCTGTAAGTTGAAACTCAAGATTTTTGATGCTTGCAAAACTTTTAATGGCTTCTTCGATCATATTTTTTGATACATCAACTCCAAGTACATATCCGTTTGGAACTTGTTTTGCAATTTCTGCTGTTATTCTTCCATCGCCGCATCCAATATCAAGAACGGATTCATTACCACTTAGTTCTATTTTTTCTATTGTGCTTATTCCTTTTTGGTATTGTCCTTGTGAGTTGTTTTTGTAGTACTTTGCGTTCCAAAAATCTTTTTTATTGTCCATAGTTTTTCCTAAGGTTTTGGTTGTTATATCTTTTATTAAAACGTTCATTTTTGCACCTGTCAATTACATAATTTTTTGTTTTTATAAAAGCAATATTTGGATAGTTTTTATATGTTTTCTGTGTCACAATAATAAAAAACATTAGGAATTTAAATAATGGATAGAAAAGAATATCAAGATAGAATTGATCGGGTGTTTGAGTATGTTCGAGGGAATCTCGATGAAACAATATTGTTAGATGATATTGCTAAGGTTGCATGTTTTTCTCGGTACCATATACACAGGATTTTTTATGCTTATACGGGAGAGACCTTGGGAAATTATGTTCGAAGGTTAAGGCTTTTAAGGTCTGCAAAAAACTTGGATTGTTCTCCAGGGTTAAGTATCTCTAGAGTGGCTCTCGATTCGGGTTACGACACCCCAGCTTCATTTGCACGATCATTTCGTAAGCATTTTGGTTGTTCCCCAAAAGAATTTAGAAAAGATAAAAGTTTTATAGTTAATAACACATATTACGATAGAAAAAAAAATGTTGTTATTGTACCAAAAGAAGTAAAACTAAAAGAAATGAGATTGTTGTGTTGTCGTGAAACTGGACCATATATGGAGTCGGCAAAAAGAGCATGGGACAAAATTTTTAGCTATGCTTACCCAAATAAACTTATAACGCGACATGCAAAAATGTTTGGTATTGGATATGATGATCCAATTGTAACTGCGCCAGAGAATATTAGATATGATGCTTGCATAACAGTAGAAAAAAACTTTGTTAACAAAGGACTATTTTGTATAAAGAATATTCCAGCGGGTCGATATCTTGCTTGTTTGCACAGGGGTCCGTACTCAAAGTTGAATGACACATGGAATGCAATGTACAAATGGGTAAATGACAATGTTAAAATGCTGGCGGATTTCGCATCTTTTGAAAGATATGTGAATGACCCAAATTCTACTAATGAGGATGATTTAATTACTTACATTTATCTTCCCTTAGAAATAATTAAATAAAATCTTTTAATAATCAAACTAACTGAAAGGTGTAATTACCATGGAACCAAAAATAGTTACTTTAGAACCAATTAAAGTTTTATCCATCATGAAACTTGGGCCATATGAAAAGACGGCGCATGAATCATGGGAATCCATAATGAAGTTTGCTATTCCAAAGGGTTTGGTAACAAAAAAAACAGGAACGTATGGCTGTTCATATGATGATCCTGCAAAAACAGCGCCGGAAAAAATAAGGTATGAAGCTTGTATTTCAATAGATAAAGATATTGAAGTAGAAGGGGATTTTAAAATAAAAACAATCGGCGATGGCAAGTATGTTGTGCTTTTGCACGAAGGGGCATGCGAAGAAGTTGCTCGAACTTATAATGTTGCGTTTAAATGGCTTGCAGATAATAAGATTGATTATAGAATTTCCCCATGTATAGAAAAGTATCTTAATTATTCGCATGACATTGATCCAAAAGATCTAAGAACAGAGCTTTATATTCCAATAAAGTAATACTGTTTAGACTTTTTTAGTTTTATGCCTCTGCGTATGCGGAGGCTCTTTTTTTGTTAAAAAATAGCAAAAACGGGATATTTTTTTTAAAAATAAGGTGCAAAACTAATAACAATTAATCTAGGTAGAAAAAATATTAAACTATAATCATGTGAAAATTAATAATTGAGAGTAAAACCTTTGAAGATAGGATTAAATGGCTTACAAAGAAATAACTAAAAAAGATTATCAAGAGCGTGTTAACAAGATTCTAACATATATACACAATAATCTTGATAAAGAAGTTAAACTAAATGATTTGGCTAATATTGCTTCGTTTTCAACATTTCATATACATAGAATTTTTAGTGCTTATGTTGGAGAATCTCTGCGTAGCTATATTAGAAGATGTATTTTATTGCGTTCTGCGAGTTTTATGAGAAGGTTTCCATTTTCTTCTGTTTCTGATATTGCTATGGATGCTCATTATGATACGCCAGCTGCATTTACTAGAGCTTTTAAACAATACTTTAGTCAGTCTCCAACAGAATTTAAAAAAAGCAGTTTTTCTGTTCAAGATCTTGAACAGAAATTTAATAAAAAAGAAATTATTAAAATCGAGCCAGAGGTTGTGTTAATTGATCCTTTTAGGATTTTGTATGTACAAGAAAAAGGGCCATACGATATTTCATCACGAAAGGCTTGGGAAAAAATATTTGCTTTTGAGGATGCTAATAATCTGGAAAACTGCATCTTAGAAAGAATTGGAGTTGGATATGATGATCCTGAAACGACTGAGCCTGAAGATATTCGGTATGACGCTTGTTTGAAATTGTGTAGGAATGTTGTTGCAGAGGGTGAAATAAAAGAACGAATTGTTGATGGTGAAAAATATGTAAAAGCTTTTCACAAGGGGGCGTATTATGAATCAGAAAAGGTCTATGCAAGCCTTTTTAGATGGATTGTAGAAAAATGGAATTGAGCCTAGAGATATTACGTGTTTTGAAAAATATCTTCATGGTAAAGGTTCAGTAAATAGGTTAATTGAGATTTATGTTCCTATTGTGTAATTGCTTTTAATTATTAATTTTTATAAAGGAATTTTGTTATGAAAAATAAAAATCTGTATATGTTTTTTTTAAGTCTAATTTTTACTGGTTTTGCTTTTGCATCGGAAGTTAAAGTTGTTAATCTTGAGCCAAAAAGTGTTTTCGCTATTCAAAAAAGAGGTCTATGTTATAGAAGGGTCGCTTTAAGTGCGTGGGGAAGATTGGCAGGATTGTTTTCCTTGTTTGATTTTCGTGATTTGCCCGCAGAAAAAATAGGGCGTTATCTTGATGATCCTACCGATGTAAGTAGTCTTGTGCGATATGAGGCTTGTGTTCTTGATAATGAGTCTTTGCCTTTTGGTGGATGTAGCAAGACTATTGCTGGAGGTCGTCATCTTATGTTAACCCATGTTGGACCATATGAAATGCTTCCAGCAGTATACAAAATGCTTTTTGAATCGGCTGCGAAGCTTGGATTGTCGGCTCGAAGTACAGGTTGTTTTGATATTTATGTTAAAGGTCCATCAGATGTTGGTGGGTGCTTAGATGAAATGGAAACTCGTTGTTACCTTCCTGTAGAATAAAACATAATAAGGGCGTTTCGAACGCCCTTATTTAATTTAACATGTGTTGAATTTCTTCATGTGAAAATGTTTTTTCTTTTTTGCTTATCTGTTTTATTCTGCCATTTTTTACTATCCAAAGTTTGTTTCCAAATTGTTTTGCCTTTTGAATATCATGAGTAACCATTAGAGTTATATGTTTGTGCTTTTGTGTTGATTCGTCTATAAGTTTTGCCATTTTTATTGAGCTTTTCGGGTCAAGTGCTGCAGTTGGTTCATCAAGGATAAGTATTTTTGGCAAAATGGCTGTTGCCATTAAAAATGCAATTAGCTGTCTTTGTCCTCCAGACAGTTCCGACATTTTTTTGTCTAGAATGTTTTCGTCATTAAATAACTCATTTATTTGTTTTACTACTTTGCTGTTTTTAATTATTGAAAGTCCATTTTTAAGAGATGCTTTTTTCTCTTTTAGAAGGGCGAGGGCAATATTTTCTTTTACGGTTAACGATGGTACGCAATTTTTTTCAGGATTTTGATCAAGCGAGCTTATCAATTTTGATCGCTCGCGTTTATTTAAGCTTTGTATAGGGATTGATTTAAGTAGTATTTTTCCATTGGTAGTTTTAATTTTACCGGAAATACTGTTTAATAATGTGCTTTTGCCCGATCCATTGTGGCCAATTATAACAACAAAGTCTCCTTTCTCTAGATGTGTTGAAAAAGGCTTTAAAATTGTATTGTTGTTTATTGAGATTGTTATATTTTCAAGCTTTAACATTTTTTTCCTTATTTTTTAAAATTATGGTCAAAATTATTACAAGCAAGGCGCTTATAAGTTTTTGTAGTTCTGGCATTACGTTAAATTCAAACGTCAGGCTAATAATTATTTGAAAAATTATTCCTCCGGCAAGAATCGATATGTTCATTTTGTTTGTAAATAGCTGGCTTATTTTCATTCCTGCTAGGGTGGATACTATAATTCCAACATTTGCCCATATTGAAAAAAAACCTGTTAGCTGAACAAATAGTGCGCCGGCAAGCGCTGCAAGGCCGTTACTTATTGCAAGGGCTATTGTTTCAAAAAATATCTTTTTCTTTCCTATCATAGAAAGGAGATTTTTGTTTTCTCCAATTGATTGAATGCATAACCCAATCTCTGTAGAAAGCAATTTTTTAACAGCTGAAAAGCAGATTATTGTTATTAGCCCAAGTGGAATAATTTTATTTGCTATAGGTATTGATTCGAATAAATCAAAAATTGTTCTAGTGTTTAACAAGGCAATGTTTGAAGTGGCGATTACAAGGCTTAGTGAGAACAATATGTTAACGGTAAGAATACCACTAAGAAGATTGTTTATTTTTAGTTTGTTGTGCAGAATGCCAGTAAGGCATCCTGCAATTATTCCGGCACCCATAGAGGAGAATAGTGCCAGAATTGGACAACAATCTATTGATAATAATTTTGCACAAATGGCACCGCCAATGCTGAAGCTTCCTTCAATAGAAAGGTCATCGAATTTTATTATTTTTGATGTTAACCATGTACCAGTTATAAGAAGTCCAAAAATTAATCCAAGCTCAATACTTTCTATAATCATATTTTTTCCTCAATACAGATGATTTTGCAATTTTTTGTTTGAGGAATTTGTATTCCAAGATATTTGCACAAGGTTTTATTTATACAAATAGCTTTTGCTTTTTGCTTCATGATTTTTATATTGGCTGGTTTTATGTTTTTTTCAAAAACCATTAAAGCACATTCTGCAGCTTGAAGACCGCATGTTTTGTAATCTGTTCCTGCTGCTGCAAGAGCCCCTTTTTCTACAAGAAGATTATCGCTTACAATTAATGGCTTGTGTGCTTTTTTTGCTTTGTTTGCCATTAATGAAATTGTTGAGGCGATTGTGTTGTCAATAGGAGTTAAAACTGCATCAGCATCTTTGCATGCTTTTTGTGTCGCATGGATAATGTCACATTCTTGTGTTATTCCAAGGCTGATTACTGATAGTCCATTTTTTTGCAGTTTTTGTTTCATTGTTTCTGCCATATCAGCAGAAGAAACTTCTCCTGTATTAAAAATAATAGCAACAGTCTTTGCTTTTGGTGCAAGCTCTGAAAGCAACCTTACGGTTCTGTCTATATCTATTACGTCACTTGAGCCGCAGACATTTGTTTTTTTGTGTATAAGGCCAAGTTTGTTTGGATCGGTAATCGCTGTTATGAATATTGGTTTTTTCTTTTCGATGTTTGCCATTGCTTGAGCAGCAGGAGTTGCTATGGCAAGGATTCCATCAATGTTTTTATTATTATGAAAGCTTTGTGCTATTGTGTGAGCGTTTGAAATTATTCCCTGTGCGTTTCGTGTAACAAAATTTACACGGTTTCCAAGGGTTTTCCTTAGCGAATTTACAAAGCTGGTTCTTGCTGCGTCGAGAGCAGGGTGTGATGCGGTTTGTAAAATACCTATGGTTAAACAGTTTTTCTTTTTTCGGTTAATAAGTAACGAGCTTAATATTGCTAAGGTTATAATTATTAATGTTGCAGCCAATCGCTGCGTTGCTAAACGCTTAAGATTTTTCATTTTATTCCTTTAAAATTTTAATAATTTAAAAATTGGGCAAAAAACAATTGTCTTTTGCAAAGACCTATTGGTTCAAAAAATATTTATTGTAATAATGAAAATTGATAGAAAAAATTAGAACCAATAATAATAGAATTGGCTGTATGGATAAGAAAAGAAGAATGTAGCGTTAAAAAATGAAATGTTTTTAGAATTATTTTGCATAGAAGAACTTCCCGTATTGCAAATATCGGGACTATTCGTGCGATGATTTTTCGCGATAGTCATTGTTCTGTTCCTTTTGTTTAACATTAAAAACACTACATAAATAAAGCTAACTTTAAAATTTCAATTTGTCAACAAACAGCGGTGGATACATTTTTAGTTTTCTTATTATCTCTATGCATACGACGGCGGTATGCATTCTTAGAAAAAAAATAAAGTCATTCCATTTATAAAGTCTTTTTTGTTAGTTTTTGTAAAAAGTAAATTTTTGTAGGGGGTCTTGTAATGAAAATATTTTTAACATTTTTAATTTTATGTTTTACGTTTTTTTTGAATTCTTCTGATGGTGGCGTTGGAGAAAGAGAGGTTCCAATTTTTGCTTGTAGAAATTTTGATGCTGGTGAATATTTTTTGGCTGGTGAGCCATTGTCGGAAGAGGACTTAGAAATTGTTTTAAAACACAAAAAACTTAGAAAAGTAATTTTATTTACTAACTACAGGCGCACTGATTTGTATAAAGAAAGTTGGAGAAAGGCTGTTTTACAAAGAATATCAGGAGAGGTTGTTACGTTTTGGATTGACCCAGAAGGATAAATGAGGATAAAATTATTGGTTTGTTTGAATGATTCGGCATATCGAAAAACGATAAAAAAATGTTGACTTTCGATAAAATTAATTATAGAATTTGTGAGGTGAAGAAAAAGAAGCAAGGAGAGAAGTGGAAGCTAAGATTGAAAAAAAATTCAACTCCTTGGAAGCGATTGAAACGGTTTGCAGGGGAAATGACAACGGGGAAAGGTCAGTAAAGAAACATAACGTTGTTCTTTGCTGATTTTTCTTTTTTTACTACTCTTTGGTTTTTGTAATAGAAGGGTTTCTTGTGAAAAATGTAAAAAAATACTCAAAAATTCTTTATTATTTTGGATTTTGTGTCGTGCTACCATGTATCGTTTTTGCTTATATTCTAAATGTTACGGTTCTATTTTTTCCACATGTTTTTAGTCGCTTGACAGGTTTTTTGATTACAAGCCCATTTGATTATGTTTCTGTTTTTTTAAAGATTGCCTGGGCTATTGTTTTTTCAATTTCAGACTTTTTGTTTGCTTTTGGTTTTTTTTATTTTGTAAGATTATTGCGTCAGTATTACAAAGGATATATTTTTGTAGACAGGTCTCTTTCATTACTAAGAACGATAAGTCGCGTGGCGTTGACTTGGACAATTTATCAGCCGATTCAAAATACATTAAGAACATTGATATTAACTTTTCACTTGGGTCATGGTAAAAGGAAGATAAGCCTTCCGTTAGCATCGAAAGATATTTTCAACATTTTTGTTGTTTTTTGTTTTTTAATTATAACTTCGTTAATGTACGAGGGATATAAATTGAAAAAAGAACAAGACTTAACCGTGTGATATAAGCATGACAAAAATTATAGTAAAACTTGACCAAATTATGGTTCAAAGAAAAATTCGACTTAATGAGCTTGCAGAGCGAGTTGGAATTACTGAGGCCAATCTTTCAATTTTGAAAAATGGAAGAGCAAAAGCCATGCGATTTTCTACGTTGCAAGCTTTATGTGAAGTCTTAGATTGTCAGCCTGGAGATATTTTGGAGTTTGACAAAGAGGGCTGAGCTAAGTTTTTATTTAGGGAGAGTATTATATTATGAAAAGAATAATTTTGATGTCTTTGTTATTTGTGTTTGTTTGTTCTTTAAAGCCTATGGAGAGTGATGTTCCTTCTAAAGATAAAAAAGTTGTAAGGTGGGCTGATAAGGTTGGGCAAGACTTAACAGAGGACTTTGTTAGGCCAACCTATTATACACGACGCAAGGCTGATTCCAAGGTGCCGCCACCAGTTCCGTATGAACCTGTTTTAACTGGAATAACATTAGAAATTGATAGGCTTGAAGACAGTGTTGTGGACCTTGAATTGGCTATTAATAAAGCTCTCAAAATTATGGTGGCCGCTGAAAATTTAAAAAGTGTTCCTGATGAGGAGGAAAGAGGTTTGCGTTCTCAAGAAGAATCAAATTTTAGATTGTTAAATAGTACATCAAAAAGTTGTCTTAGGGTTGGAGTTTCTGTTGAGGTACTAAAATCCAATATTGAGTTTTTTTATGGGTTACTACAAACTGTCACTCGTTCAAAATTCAAGTTTTCTAATTCTTATGTTTCATCGTTAAAAAGTTTATTAACAACGTTTCGTGATCAATTGGTAAAAGTCGTCAACGACAGAGTTGAAAGGATCAATATAAGAATAGGAGAGCTAAGATTGGTAGAAGAGGCTGAGCATCTATTGGAAGATGTCGTAGAGGAAGAAGAGGAATCCGAAGAATAAAAATAACTATTATTTAAGATGTTAATTAAAACTGTTATTACCTAAAAGGGTGGTGACAGTTTTTTGATGTTGAATGTTAAAATACCTTGGCCATTGGTTGGGGTATTCAATTCTAATTTTTTTCAGTTTTGTAAAATTTGTAAAATGAATGACATAAATACAGCAAGATTAAATATATGGTTATTCCACTTAAAAGTGGGACAAAAAGCCGCATGAACAAATTGTGCTTTTGAAGTAATCCTGTAAGTAAAAATGCGAAAGCCGATGAAAAAATTGCTGGGGCCGCATATGCTAGTTGTGAATAGAAATGTTTGTGCAAGTTTACTCCTGCGCTTTCTGCATTCATTATTGTTGTGTCAGATTTTAAAGATGTATGGCTTCCCGCAACAGCGCCGGAAAGTATTGCTCCCAAAACTGGAACCAAAATTGAAATACTCGCAAGATCAACAGGAGGGGTGAGGTTTTTAAGGTGCAAGCACATTGGGACCACGATGGGTATTAAAATTGCTGCAGTTGCCCAAGAAGAGCCTGTTGAAAGAGAGATAAATGCTGATACAAGGAAAAATATCACGGGAAGATAGGATATGCTTATGTGTCCAGAAAGAAGTCCCGCTAAATATTGGCCAGAGTGAAGATCGCTTTTTAAAATTGCCCCAAATATCCAGACCAATGACAAAAGAATTATTGAGTTTTTCATTATCATAAAACCGTGTGCATAGAGCATCAGTGATTCTTTGATGGAGACAATTTTTCTTGCTAAGAAGTAAAATGTTATTAATGGTAGAGATACAATGCTTCCCAGGAATAGGGAAAGGTATATATCCGCATTTTTTAGAGCCAGTAGAAAGGAGTTTGTTTCGTCTTTGAGATAAGGCTTTTTTATGTATAGAACAAAGAACAAAATTGTTCCAATAAACAAGCATAAAGGAACCAAGAAGTTTAACATTGAAGGGCTTTTTATGCTTATTGATTCGTGTTTATTGTGGCTCTTTTCTTTTGAAAGGTCTTCAGATTGGATTGCTGCTTTTTCATCTTTTTTCATTGGTCCAAATGAAATTCTACTTGCGACAATGAACAGTACGCCGAAAATAATTATAAATGAGTAAAAGACGTAAGGAATTGTGTGTAAGTAAACCTTAAATGGTTTGGCAAATACTGTAGGATTGTGGAAAATATTAAAATATATTCCCGCCTTTTTTAGTTGTATTGTTATCATTGCGCACCAGGTTGAAATTGGGCTTAGCACAGACAGGGGGGTGGCCATTGAACTGGTTAAAAATGCGAGTTTTGTTCTGGGAATTCTTGTTTTGTCTGTAAGGGGGTGGCTTATTCTTCCCATTGTTAGTGAACTAAAATAATCGTCTATGAAGAAAAATAATGAGGAAAACACGGTTATAAATTCTGCGCCGATGGCGTTTTTGACCTGCTTTTTTATAAATGAAGAGTATGCTACTGGTCCCTTTGTGTAGTTGATAAATGAAATTACAACTCCAAGGGCAATGAGAAAAGTAAAAACAAATATATGCTCTAAGCGTCCAGAGCCGATCATCTTGGTGGAAAAGTTGTAAATATTATCAACTTCCATTTGTCCCCAGAAATGTTTTATAATTAATAGAAAAGAGTTTTTAAGATTAAACTGTGTTGCTATAATTGCGGCAGAGATTATTCCACCAGCAAGAGCCAGAATTGTTTTTCTTGTGTAGAATGCGAGAATTATTACAAAAATGGGTGGAAATATGGAAAGTAAGCTAGGTTCCATAATTATGACCTCTCTTTTTTTGATTAGTGTTTTTGATTTTCACTTAAAAGTACAATATTGTACGGCCGCCAAAAAATCAATATTGTGGGAAAGATTTGTTGTTGTTTGTTTTGTAGACAAAGGAATGGCCAGTATAAATCTTTAATGTTATTAAGGTGCATATTGACCGTCACTTTTTTTTTATTTACAATTAAAGCTAAACCGTTCTTAAAAGTAATTTCTAGAATTTTAAATGAGACTACAAAGAGATCAGAAGGCAGGGAAATATTCATGGACATGAATAGAATTTTTTACTTGAAGAAAGAAGATCGGGATCCATCTTGGCACGTTATTGATGCAAAAGATCAGATTCTTGGTCGCCTGGCAACAAAGATTGCCGACACTCTTCGCGGAAGAGACAAAGCGCATTTTACTCATCATACTGATACCGGAGACTATGTTGTTGTTATCAATGCTAAAAATATAAAAGTTACTGGTAACAAATTTGAAGACAAAAAATATGTTAGCTATTCCGGATGGATAGGTGGACAAAAGGAAAGAACCTTTAAACAATTGATGGCAAAAGATCCTACGCAAATTATCATCAAGGCGGTAAAGGGAATGCTTCCAAGAAATAAGTTGAGCCGAGAAATTATAAAAAAATTAAAAGTTTACGCTGGATCTGAGCATCCACACAAGGCTCAAATTAAATAATTTGTAAGGTCTTATAAATTAAAAAAGCCTCGCAGAAATGCGAGGCTTTTTTTGCGTAAAAATTATAACTAAATTGGATAAAACTTAGTGTTTAAAAAATATACTCCATAAGTCTGATACAGTTAAAATAAGATATAATCCTAACACTAAAACCCAACAGCCAATAGCGATGTATTCGCGCACTTTTTCTGGCAACGGTTTTCTAATAAGTGCCTCTATTCCAAATAAAACTGCTTGCCCACCGTCAAAAATTGGAAGTGGCAGAAGGTTAATAAACAGTAGGTTAAGGCTGATAATTGCAAGCAAAAACAATAAGTTTTTGTAGCCTTTTGATGCACTCTTGGATGTTTCAGATAAGATTCTGATAGGACCACCAATGTTTTTGATATTATTTTTATTCAGAAGTGATTTGAATGTGGCACATATTGTGGTCAGTCCGTGCCATGAAAACCTAAAGCTTTGTTTTAGAGATTGGGCGAAAGACATAGGTGGCAACGGCTTCATTTCAAGAAGAGCTCCCAAAACCTTTCCTGTCGCCAAGCTTCCAAGTTGTATTTGTGCTGTGTATTGTTTATTGTCTCGTTCGTATGAAAGATAGACCTCTTTGTTTTTATTTGCATAGACCTCTTCCAAGACCTTAGCCCCATTTTTTTCAACCTCTATATGGTTGACCGAGATTATTTGATCTCCAATTTTTAATCCAGCTTTTTCGGCTGGAGAGTCAGTAATTATCTGAGAGATTTTGTTCGTTGCGTTCGAAGGGTATGATAAAATGTTTTTTGGCATACCTACAGAAAAAAGAAGTACAAAAACTAAATATGCAAAAATAAAGTTAAAAATAATTCCACCAGAAAAAATGGCTAGTTTTTTATAGAATGGCTTGTCTGTGAATAACTTGTTGTTTTCGCCAGGTTCGGTTGGCTTTTCAGGATCTTGTCCTGCAATTTCTACATATCCACCTAGCGGAATAGCTGACAGCGAAAATTCGGTTTCACCAATTTTTTTTGTAAAAAGCTTTGGGCCCATTCCAATTGAAAAAGAAGGAACGCTTACTCCAAAAAGTTTACACATTAGAAAATGTCCAAGTTCATGAAACCCAATTATGAAACCAATTCCAAAAATACCTATAAGTAGCATTAAAATTTGTTGCGAATATGATAAAATAATAGAAGTAATCTCCATGCAAAGTCCTCTCTTAAATAGATGAAATATTACGATAATTTTATACGGATTTTATGTTCAGGCTAAATGTAGCATCAATTGTTTTACAAGTCCATAACGTGGTTATTATTGAATTTAAATTGATTGGTTTTGATCAAAACAATTGGATGTGTTGAGTCGATTGTCCTGGTTGAACAAGGGTGTGTTTTATGTTAAATTTATTAGCTGTGTGTAACGCTGCTTGAAAAACTTATTAAAAACGGTACAATATTAGTTAAACGTTTACTTGCCAAGATTCGGGTCAATTAAATTCTGTAAATTCAATGTTTTATTATGTATTAATTGTAGGATTTTTGAGCAGTTGAGATTGAGAAGTTTGTAGTATTTTTACGATTAAAGAGCAAAAGAACAGGAACATAAATTATGCCTACGATAAGTCAGCTTGTTCGCAAAGAGCGAAAAAGAAAGAAAACAAAGACATCAAGCCCGGCATTAAAAGGGGCTCCTCAGGTACGAGGTGTGTGTACGCGAGTTTTTACCGTTACTCCTAAAAAACCAAACTCTGCGTTGAGAAAAGTAGCCCGTGTAAAGTTGTCTACGGGTTTTGAAGTTTCAGCTTACATTCCTGGAGAGGGACACAACTTGCAAGAGCACTCGGTTGTTTTGATTCGGGGCGGCAAAGTAAAAGATTTACCAGGTGTAAAATATCACATTGTTCGTGGTGCGTTGGATGCCGAGGGTGTAGAAAATAGAAGACAAAGTCGTTCTTTGTATGGTGCAAAACGTCCGAAAAGTTAAAAGTTCAAAAAGGTTTGATATATGCCAAGACGTAAGACAGTAGATTTAAAAAGAAATATTCCCGCCGATTATAAATATGGTTCTGTATTGGTTCAGAAGTTGATCAATGTTGTTATGGAGCGTGGGAAAAAAAATACCGCTAGGTCAGTGGTGTACGGAGCTTTGATCGAAGTCGCTAGCAAAATAAAGGGAGATGAGAAAAAAGCCATTGATCTTTTTAATAAGGCGTATGATCAAATTGTTCCGCAAATTGAGGTTCGCCCAAGACGTGTTGGAGGTAGTGTCTACCAAATTCCAGTTGAGGTTATTCCTCGCAGAAAGGAAGCTTTGGCATTGCGTTGGCTTATTTCGGCAGCAAAGAGTCGTCCGGATAAGGCAATGACAATTAGATTGGCACGAGAAATTTTAGATGCAAGTGAAGGTCGTGGATCTGCAGTTAAGAAGAGAATTGATATGCACAAAATGGCCGATGCTAACCGAGCGTTTTCTCACTATGCATGGTAGTTGTTTGTTAATTAGGGATAAGTTGAACAATGAGTACTCCGTTAGATAGATATAGAAATATTGGAATCGCAGCCCATATTGATGCTGGAAAAACAACTGTAACAGAAAGAATTCTGTTTTACACGGGCGTCTCTCACAAAATTGGTGAGGTGCACGAGGGCGAAGCGGTTATGGACTGGATGGAGCAGGAGCGCGAGCGTGGTATTACAATCACATCGGCAGCTACAACCTGTTTTTGGAAAGACCATCAAATTAATATTCTTGATACACCAGGTCACGTTGATTTTACAATTGAAGTTGGTCGATCACTGCGTGTTTTAGATGGTGCAGTCGGTGTTTTTTGCGGGGTCGCAGGGGTGCAGCCACAGTCCGAGACTGTTTGGCGGCAGGCTGATCGATACAAAGTTCCACGAATTATTTTTGTTAACAAGCTCGACAGGGTTGGAGCAGATTTTTTCAAGGCTGTTGAGGATATTCGCGGAAAGTTAACCAAAAATATATTGGCGATGCAAATTGCTATTGGCGCGGAAGAAAATTTTTCCGGGATTATAGATGTTTTAAGTAGCAAGCTGCATGAGTTTAAGGATGAAGATAAAGGGGCGAATGTTGATGTAAAAGACGCTCCGCCTGAGTACTCTGAAAAAATTAAAGAAATGCGCCAAAATATTCTAGAAAAGGCTTGCGACTGTGATGAAGAATTAGCAGAAAAATTTTTAGAAGATAAGCCTATTTCTACGGAAGAAATTAAAGCGGCTTTGCGCAAGGGTGTGGCAAACAGAGATGTTGTGCCAGCTTTTTGTGGGACAGCTTTGAAGAATAAGGGTATACAGTTGTTGCTTGATGCAATTATTGATTACCTTCCGTCTCCGTTAGATGTTCCATCTATTGTTGGTGTTGATCCTAATTCAGACAAAGAGGTTGAACGCAAGGTTGACCCTAAGGAGCCGTTCTCGGCTCTGGTGTTTAAAGTTATGACAGATCAGTATGTTGGGGTGCTTAATTTTGTAAGAGTTTATTCTGGTCAGCTAAAGGCTGGTTCTTATGTGTATAATGCGACTCGCGACAAAAAAGAAAGGGTGAGCCGGTTGATTCGTATGCACTCGGATAAGCGAGAAGAGATTTCTTCTGTAAGTGCCGGGGATATTGCGGCGTTTGTTGGCCTTAAAGAGGCAACAACTGGTGATACGCTTTGTGACGAAAAACGTCCTATTTTGTTGGAGTCTATCGAGATTCCAGATCCAGTTATTTCTACTTCTGTTGAGCCGAAGAGTAAGCTTGATTATGACAAGATGTGTGCAGGCTTGAGAAAGCTTATGAGGGAAGATCCTTCGTTCCAGTTTACTTATGACAAGGAGACAAATCAAACTGTTATAAGGGGTATGGGAGAGCTTCACCTTGAAATTATTGTAGATAGGTTAAAGCGTGAGCACAGTGTTGAGGTTGATCAGGGTGGCCTTCGAGTTGCATACAGAGAAACAATACAGCGTACAGTTAAGGTTGAAGGAAAGTATGTTAAGCAGTCTGGGGGTAGGGGTCAGTACGGGCACGTTTGGCTGGAACTTGAGCCGTTGCCGCGAGGAGAAGGCTTTAAGTTTGTAGATAAGATTGTTGGTGGATCCATTCCTAGAGAGTTTATTCCAGCTGTGGCAAAAGGAGTTGAAGAGGCTTCAAAGTCTGGCATTTTGGGTGGATACACGGCAGTTGATTTTCAAGTGAAGCTTTATGACGGATCGTTCCACGATGTTGACTCGTCCGAGATGGCCTTTAAGGTTGCAGCTTCGATGGCGTTTAAAAGGGGTATGACTGAGGCTTCTCCCGTTTTGCTAGAGCCAATTATGATGGTTGAAGTTGATACGCCAGAGAAGTACATGGGTGATGTTATGGGTGACTTGAGCTCAAGAAGAGGTAGAATCTTGGGGATGGAAGCCAGGGCAGATCGCCAAATAATCAAGGCAGAGGTTCCGCTTGCGGAGATGTTGGGTTATGCTACATCGTTGCGCTCTATGACACAAGGACGCTCAGGGTATTCTATGGAGTTTGAGTGTTACCGTGAGGTTCCAAAGAGCAAGCAGGACGAAGTTTTAGGCAAGTAGGTATTTGTATTATTGATGTGTAGGAGTAAATAAACAATGGCAAAAGAAGTTTTTAATAGAACAAAGCCGCATTGTAATGTAGGAACAATTGGTCACGTTGATCACGGTAAGACAACATTGACTGCTGCGATTACAAAGGTTCTTGCGGAAAAAGGTGGCGCTGAGTTTACACCATTTGATCAAATTGATAAGGCGCCAGAAGAAAAAACTCGTGGTATTACAATTGCAACGGCACACGTTGAGTACGAAACAGACAAAAGGCACTATGCTCACGTTGATTGTCCTGGTCACGCAGATTACGTTAAAAACATGATTACAGGTGCAGCACAAATGGATGGCGCAATATTGGTTGTGTCTGCGGCAGATGGTGCTATGCCTCAAACGCGTGAGCACATTTTGTTGGCAAAAAACATTGGTGTTCCTGCAATGGTTATTTACTTGAACAAAGTTGATATGGTAGATGACCCAGACATGATTGAGATGGTCGAGGAAGAGCTTAGAGAGCTTCTTTCTTCGTATGATTTTCCAGGAGAAGAAGTTCCTATTATCAAGGGTTCTGCTTTAAAAGCTCTTGAGGGTGATACGAGTGAGATCGGAGCCGGGTCTATTCAAAAGTTGATGGATGCTGTTGATAGCTACATTCCATTGCCGCCGCGTGATGTTGATAAGACATTTTTGATGGCTGTTGAGGGCGTGTTTTCTATTTCTGGTAGAGGAACCGTTGCTACAGGGAGAATAGAGCGAGGAAGAGTTAAGGTTGGCGAAGAAGTTAATATTATTGGTTTTGGGAAATTACTCAAAACTGTTGTTACCGGTGTTGAAATGTTTAGGAAAATTCTAAACGAGGGTGAGGCTGGTGACAATGTAGGGTTATTGCTTCGCGGTGTGAAAAAAGAAGAAATTGAAAGAGGCATGGTTGCTGCCAAGCCTGGAACAATTACTCCTCATAAAAAGTTCAAGTGCCAGGTTTACATCTTGAAAAAAGATGAAGGTGGTAGGCATAGTCCATTCTTTAATGGTTATCGTC
>JABGSX010000042.1 GCA_018647505.1 bacterium
AATTTCCGTGCCGAGAAAGGTTAGAAAGGGTTTGCTGAAGGATATTTTATTGAGGTATCTCTCACGCAAGGATGTTTTGGTTCTAAATTGGGCCCCAAAGGGTGAAAAACCTAAAACGGCAGAGGCATATAAAGTATTAAAGAAGTGTAAGCTACAGGAAAAAAGGCTTAATTTGTTTGTTTCTGTTGATGATGTTTTGACGTTGTCATCGTTTGCAAATCTCGCTAATGTTTCTCCTGTGTGCTTTGATCAGCCAAATGCTTATGATTTGTCAAATGCGCGCAAGTGGGTGATCTTAGAAAAAGATTTGGGCGCGTTTAAAGAAATGGTTAAACAATGGATTTGAGTATTTATCAGATTATTAAAAAGCCCGTTGCATCCGACAAGGCAACCAAATTAAATCAGCGCCACGGTAAGCTTGTTTTGGAGGTTCATCCTGCAGCAAATAAGCCTATGATTGTAGAGGCGTTAGAAAAATTGTTTGATGTTAAAATTAAGAAGATTCAGATAATTATTCGCAAAGGAAAAATTAGGCGAGTAAAAAGAAAAGAGTTTAGGGGTACCTTAAGAAAGCGTGCAATTATTACGCTAAAAGAGGGGTATTCATTAGACTCCATTAGTCAGGCTGGAGCACACACTGCTGTTTCCGGTTCTGAATCAGCATCGGACAAGTAATCATGTATGAATCAGATCAGGAATAATGAGCATACCGGTTAAGGGAAAATAAAGAATGGCTATAATATCAAGAAAACCAAGAAACTCTTCGCTAAGATTTCAGACCTTTGTCGATACTAGCGATCTGACAAAGAAGAAGCCTGAAAAGGGGCTTGTAAGGGGACTGAGAAAGAGCGGGGGAAGAAATGCTTACGGAAGAATAACCGTTCGTCACAGAGGTGGCGGGGCTCCTCGTAAGTACAGAGTTGTTGACTTTAAACGAGTGGATCGCGATATTGATGGCAAAATTGTTGCCGTTGAGTATGATCCGAACAGAAATGTTCGTATTGCGTTAATCGTTTATGTAAATGGAGCAAAGCGCTATATTCTGATGCCAGAGGAATTAAAGGTTGGCAGTGTTGTGCGTGCAGGAGAAAAGGTTGAACCAAAGGTTGGTTGTTGTTTGCCGCTTAGTGGAATTCCAACTGGTTTTTTTGTTCATAACGTTGAAATTACACCTGGTTCTGGTGGAAAATTTGCTCGAAGTGCTGGTACATCGGCACAGTTGGCGGCAAAAAGTGATGAGTATGCAACATTAAAAATGCCATCTGGAGAAGTTAGGATGGTTCTTTTGGGTTGTTGGGCAACCGTAGGTGTTCTTGGAAATCCAGATCACAAAAATATTTCATGGGGTAAAGCTGGAAGAACAAGACACAGAGGATTTAGGCCGTCCGTTAGGGGTATGGCTATGAATCCAATTGATCATCCGCATGGTGGTGGTGAGGGCCGATCCAAGTCTGGGTCTCACCCAAGGACTCCGTGGGGTAAGGGTTGTAAGGGTACGCGAACAAGAACGCGTACAAACCCGTTGATTTTGAAGAGGCGTAAGACAGGTAGGAAATAATAACGTATAAAGAGTGTGAAACGACTATGACTAGATCGGCTAAGAAGGGTCCATTTGTTGCTGAGTCTTTGTTAAAGAAGGTTCAGCGGGTAAAAGAAAGTGGCAAGCGTGAGGTGATAAAAACGTGGTCTCGCAGAAGTATGGTAATACCTGATTTTGTTGGGCTGACAATTGCTGTACACAACGGAAGAAAGTTTGTGTCTGTTTTTATTACGGAAAATATGGTTGGGCATTATCTGGGAGAGTTTTCTCTAACAAGAACATTTAGGTTGCATAGTGGCCAGCGTAAGGCTGGAGTGATCGCTAAATAAAGTTCCAATTGGCTTGCTCAAATTCCATGTTTTAGGTAGAATATAAGTTATAATCCAGTTAGGAAATTATTGAGGTTCCAAAATGCAGTTTTGTGCTAAGGCGAAATACATAAGATTTTCTCCATATAAGCTTCGGCCTTTGGTGGATGCTATTCGTGGCAAAGATGTTGAATTTTCTTTAAGTTGGCTTGCGACGTGCAAGTTAAAGCGTGTTGTCCCGATAAAAAAATTAATAGAGTCCGCTGTGGCAAATGCCAAAAACAACGGCAATGTGGAGAAGGGTGAGCTGATTATTAAAAGAATTATTGTCGACCAGGGATCAACCTATAAATATTACAAGCCTAGTGCCCGTGGCGTTTCTTCGGTTTTGAGAAAGCGGTTTAGTCACATGAGTGTTGTTTTGAGTAATAAAGATAGCGATAAAGAGGTTTAGCGTGGGACAAAAAGTACATCCGATAGGATTTCGTTTAGGTGTTTATAAAGATTGGAAGGCTCGTTGGTTTGCAAGAAAGTCTTACGGTAAAGAGATTCTCGAAGACCTTGCGGTGCGAAAATATCTTGAAAAAACTCTTGATAGAGCAGAAGTTTCTCACGTAGATATTGAAAAAACCGGTGAGCACGTTCGTATTATTGTTCATTCTGGACGGCCTGGTGTTGTTATTGGTAAAAAAGGCCAGGAAGTTGACGCTCTTCGAAAAGAAATTTCTAAGATTGTGAGTGGGGGAAATGTTGAAATTTCTGTGCAAGAGGTAAAATCGCCGGAGTTAAGTGCTCCTTTAATCGCTAAAAACGTAGCTAATCAGTTAACACGCAGGGCAAGTTTTAAGAAGGCAATGAAGCGAGCTGCGATGGCTGCAACAAGGGCTGGCGCAAAAGGGGTTAAGATTTGTGTTTCAGGTCGCTTGAATGGGGCCGAAATTGCTCGAAGTGAGTGGACTAGAATGGGTTCGGTACCGCTTCACACTCTCCGTGCGGATGTTGATTATGGTTTTGCTGAGGCGAAAACTACATATGGCATTATCGGTGTTAAAGTGTGGCTGTGCAGAGGTGAATATCAACTAAGGTAATTTAATTTCGAGAGAATAGATCATGTTGATGCCAAAAAAAGTAAAATATCGTAAGGTTCAGCGCGGAAGAATGAAAGGTGTGTCTAAGGGGGGGCGAGAGCTGTTAGTTGGAGATTTCGGGTTGGCTGCAGTTGAGCCGGCATGGGTTTCTGCTCAGCAAATAGAGGCAGCAAGGGTTACGCTTTCTCGTGGATTTAGAAAGGTTGGAAGTTTTCTTTTGAGGATTTTTCCAAGCAAACCTATAACAAAAAAGCCAGTAGAAGTACGAATGGGTGGCGGAAAAGCGGCTCCGGAGTTTTGGGCTTCTGTTGTCAAGCGAGAAAGAATTATTTGTGAGGTAAAAGGGATAGACGAAGAATATGCTAGGGCTGTTTTAAAAGCTGTTGGCTATAAGCTTCCTTTAAAAACAAGGTTCATTAAAAAAGATGATGAAAAAACAGAAAGAAAAAGAAGAACTAAAGGATCTTAGTGTTGAAGAGCTTAAGATCAAAGTTGAATCGCTTAGAAAAGAGTTGTTCACGCTTCATTTAAATATTGTGACAACGCACATTAAAGATTATTCTCAGTTTCCTAAATTGAGAAGAGGTGTGGCCAGGGCTCTTACATATTTGCGACAAAAGGAATCAAAAAACACAAAATAGTGTCGCATAGATTGAAGGTATTATATGACAAATAAGAATGTTGAGAAGAAGATTAAGCGCATATTTTCCGGTGAGGTTGTTTCTGACAAGATGGATAAGACTGTTGTCGTTAAAGTTGTCAGGACGTTCAAGCATCCGGTTGTTCATAAGTATGTGCGTAGAAATAAAAACTACAAGGTGCACGATGAGCAAAATGAAGCAATCGTTGGAGACGTTGTTGAGTTTTGTGAAACGCGACCGATTTCCAAGAGTAAAAACATGGGCTTGATCCGTATTGTTCGGTCAAGAGGAAAAAAATAGTGAGCTTAGAGGTTTGATAAATGGTTCAAAAAGAGTCGTATTTAGTTGTTGCAGATAATTCTGGGGCAAAGTTTTTACAGTGTATTCACATAATAGGTAGCACAAAGAAGCGCTATGCGTACGTCGGTGATAGAGTTAGATGTACCGTAAAAAGCGCTATGCCTGGTGGCTTGGTAAAAAAGAGCGAGATTGTGACAGCTGTGATTGTAAGAACAAAAAAAGAAACTCGTCGGGAAGATGGAAGCTATATTCGCTTTGGAGACAATGCTGCGGTTTTAATTAAAGATGACGGTGAGTTAATAGCCTCTCGTATTTTTGGTCCAGTTGCCCGTGAGTTGAGGTCTTCTAAAGAGTATTCCAAAATAATTTCCCTTGCACCAGAGGTTCTATAATAAGGGATAACATATGAAACGGGTTATAAAAGGCGATAAAGTTGTTGTTTTGACGGGGAGAGATAAGGGTAAAAAAGGCGAAATTATTGAGGTTTTGCTGAAAAAGGGTAAGGTAAAGGTTAAGGGCGTTAATTTTGTCTCGAAACATATGAAAGCTCGTAAACAAGGGGATACCCCCGGAATAAAAAAGTTTGAAGCTTTCATTGATATTTCTAATGTAATGCCGATTGATAAAGAGACTGGCAATTTCGTAAGAGTAAATAAAATTAAAAGAAGTTAGGGCTGTTTTTGTATAAGGTAAATAATGAGTATTGAGAAAAAGGCCAGGCTAGAAGAATTATATTGCGAAAAGGTTCGATCTTCGTTGATGAAGAAGCTTAATATCAAGAACGTTTTGGCCGTGCCAAAGTTGAACAAGATAGTTCTTAACGTTGGTGTTAAGGAGGCTATTTCGGATAGCAAGGTTATTCAGTCGGTAGAAAAAACGCTTACTCGTATTGCAGGGCAAAAGCCTGTCAGGACGAAGGCCAAAAGGTCTATTGCGGGATTCAAGCTGCGTGAGGGAATGCCGATTGGTGTCATGGTTACTCTGAGAGCGCGAAGAATGTATGAATTTTTGGATGTTCTTCTTAATGTTGCAATTCCCAAAATAAGAGATTTTCAGGGAGTGACAGTAAAGTTTGATGGGCGTGGAAACTACAATCTGGGAATAAAAGAGTGGATCATTTTTCCTGAGGTTGACTATGATGTCAGCAGCAAAATATATGGATTAAATGTGAGTATTCACACTACGTCTAACAAAAATGAGTTTGCTAAAGTGTTGTTGGAAGAATTCGGAATGCCTTTCAAGAAAAAGGCATAAAATATTTTGAGGGTTTAGATAAAATGGCAAGGAAGGCATTAATAGAAAAAGCTAATAGGACCCCGAAATTTAGCACCAGAAAACGCAATAGGTGCAAATTATGTGGTCGCCCTCGTGGTTATATGAGGATGTTTCAAATGTGTCGAATATGCTTCAGAAAGTTTGCTCTTGAAGGGTTGTTGCCTGGAGTCAAGAAGACAAGCTGGGGATAATTTTAGAATAAAGGATAAAAATGTCGATTGATTCTATAGGTAATTTTTTGACCATCGTCAGAAATGGCTTGATGGTGTCTAAGAGGTTTGTCATTGCGCCTTATTCTAAAATGAGACACTCTATTTCTAAGATTCTCTTGCAAGAGGGTTTTATAAGGGACATAGAGACAGTTGAAGAAGATTCGAAAAAATACATTAAAGTTTTTTTGAAATATGTTGATGGGGAGCGCGTTATACACGAGATAACGCGTATTAGCAAGCCAAGTAGGCGCTGTTATGTTGCCTCTAAAAATATGAAGTCGGTAAAGGGCGGTCTTGGTCTTTCTATTTTGTCTACCAGCAATGGTATTATGACAGATAAAAAAGCGAAAGCCATGGCAAAAGAGGGTTCTCCTGTTGGTGGTGAAATTATTTGTACAGTTTGGTAAAGGTTGCATATGTCCAAGATTGGTAGAAAGCCTATAAGCGTAACAGGCATCAAGATTGAGATAAAAGGACAGGAGGTCCATTGTACGGCCCCCAAAGGTTCTTTTGTTTACCTTTTGCCGGAAGACTTAAAGGCTGAACTGAACGAAGAGAAAAAAGAAGTTGCAGTAAAGGTGGCGAAGCTTTCTGATAGTAGTAATCGCTTGTGGGGTTTGCATAGGGCTTTGCTTGCAAATGAAGTCCAAGGGGTTACAGTAGGGTTTGAAAAACGGTTAGAAATTAATGGTCTTGGATATAAAGCTATTGTTTCCGGAAAGAATATTCAATTTTCTTTGGGGTTTAGCCATAAGGTCGATTTTGAGCTTCCTCAGGGTGTTTCTTTGGAAACGGATAAAAGCGGTCAAAGACTGACGTTTAAATCTCAAAATAAAGTACTGCTGGGGCAGGTTTGTTGTCGTGTTAGGTCGTTAAGGCCACCTGAGCCGTACAAGGGTACAGGAATAAAATACGCAGATGAGGTAATTAGGCGTAAAGTTGGTAAAGCTAAGACATAAAATAATGTTGACAAGGAATTAATGTGTCTATTTTTAAGAAAAAACATGCGCAAGTAAAAAGGCGGATGTTGAGGGCGAGAGCTCGAATAAATACCAAAAATATGCCGCGGGTTTCTGTATTTAGAAGCTCGAAAAATGTGTATGCGCAGCTTATAGATGATAAAGAGCACAATACAATAGTAAGTTGTTCATCTTTAGAGATGAAGGAGCTTACTGGAGACAAGAAGCAAAAGGCAAAAGCAGTAGGTCTTGAGCTAGCAAAAAGAATTTTGGATAAGGGCATCAAGAAGGTTTGTTTTGATAGGGGATCGTTTCTCTATCATGGTCGCGTGAAGTCCTTGGCAGAGGGTTTGCGTGAAGGCGGTTTAGAGGTTTGATGAAATATAGTTTGGAAATTTAGTTATGACAGAAACAAATATCGTAGATTATATCGTAAGTGTTCGACGTGTTACCAAGGTAACCAAGGGTGGTAAACGGTTTTCGTTTTCTGCGTTTGTGGTATCTGGTGATCAGAATGGAAGTATTGGTATATCATTGGGTAAGAGCAGGGAACCTTCCTCGGCTATTGCAAAGGCAACGAATAGAGCTCGCAAGAATATGTTCTCAGTCGCTGTTCGGAATGCAACAATTCCGTACAATGTTGAGGGAAAACATGGTGCTTGCAAGGTTATTCTTTGTTCGGCGTCAAAAGGTACAGGTGTAATTGCTGGTGGTTCCGTTCGTGCTGTTATGGAAGCTTTGGGGATTCGTGATGTCTTATCAAAGTCCATTGGTTCATCGAACAAACAAAATGTGGTTAAGGCAACATTAAACGCGCTAGCCAAACTGCGTTCAGCTTCACATTTGGCAAAATTGCGTGGCAAGACAGTCGAAGAAATAGTACGAGGAAGTGATGTTTCAATTAAATAAGTTGACCAAAACAGTAGCAAAGAAAAAAAGGATTGGCCGAGGCGGTAGCCGTGGTGGAACTTCTGGGAGAGGTCACAAGGGACAAGGGTCTCGTTCTGGTGGAAATGTTAGCTTTGCTTTCGAGGGTGGGCAAATGCCTATCTCTCGTCGTTTGCCAAAAAGGGGATTTAACAACACTAGGTTCCAAAAAAAGAGAGTTGTTATTTCTCTAACCCAATTGAGCGCTATGTTTGATGATGGGGCAGAAGTAACCAAAGAGGCTATTATGAAAAATGGTCTTGCTCCACACAAAAGACCTTTTGTTGTAAAAATATTGGCAAATGGTGAGCTTGAAAAAAAATTGACTGTACCAGCTGATTTTTGTAGCAAAAAAGCATTAGAGATGATAAAGAAGGCTGGCGGGGAAATCAAGTTAACAGAGGGAGTGTAGAAGCGTGGTACTATTTAAAAACTTTAAGAATATATTTTCTATCTCTGAGTTGAGACGGAAGATTTTGTACACCCTTGGGGTCTTGGTAGTTTACAGATTGGGTTCATTTATTCCGGTTATCGGTGTGAACCTTTTTTTGCTTAGAGATTACATGGAAAGGGCTTCTGGAGTAGGGGGGCTGCTAGGTTACCTTGATATTTTTTCAGGTGGCTCGCTTAGGCAGTGTACGCTTTTTGCTTTAGGTATTAGTCCGTACATTACGGCATCTATTATGATGCAGCTTTTGAGTATGATCATTCCATCTTTGGAGCAGTTAGCAAAAGAGGGTGATTATGGTCGTAGAATTATCAATCAGTACACCAGGTATCTAACGCTTGGCCTTAGTGTTTTTTATAGTCTTACGTATGCGGCACTTCTTGAGAGCCAAGGATTGGTATTAACTCCAGGCTTGGGTTTCAAGTTGACTTTTGTTGTGTCGTTAACAGTTGGTGCATTGTTTGTTATGTGGCTTGGGGAGCAGTTGTCGCTTTATGGAATTGGCGTTAATGGTAGCTCTTTGATCATTTTTGCTGGTATTGTTGCTAGGTTGCCAAAGGATATTGCGCAGACAGGAAGACTGGTTAGTATTGGAACGGTTGGTC
>JABGSX010000043.1 GCA_018647505.1 bacterium
AAAAATAATAAACAATTTTTCCAACGTCTAGATTTTACAGAAATAAAGTATGAGACAGGAAAGGCAACCAACAAACAAACCGTGGTATTAATCAGCGCCAAAAAAAATGAACGAAACAAAACTCTCAAATGAGAAAAATCCAACAATGATGTATAATTTTCTAAAGTAAAGCCACCGTGCACACCAGTATAGCTCCACCCTTTTATAAAGCTTATCACAACAAGAAACAATAACGGCAAAAACAAAAATAACCCTTGCCACACAACAGCAGGCACCATAGCAAAAAAGAATCGTTCTTTTTTTATCGCGGACTTTAAATCAGATTTTTTCATTTTTCAAAATCACCACATTTTCTTTTTGCCAGTACAAGTTAACCAAATTGCCAACCTCAATAACCTCCTTAGGAAAATGTTCCTCGTTCTGTTCAAAAACATTTACCGTAATTCCACTTTTTCCAAGCTTAACAACGTACTGGGTTGATCGTCCCTGGTAAACAACAGATATAACCGTTCCGACAAAAACATTTGAAAAGCCCTCCAGCTTATCCTTGGTTATATAAATTTTCTCGGGCCGCAAACTAATTGATAATTCTTTTCCATCTTCTTTACGTTCTTCAGAAATAGATAGTGAAAAAGCACCCTCTTTTTCTATTTCTATTGTCGAGCCAATTTTTTTTCCGGACAAAATGTTGGTCGTTCCTACAAATTTTGCAACAAAACGAGATCGCGGGAACTCGTAAATTTCCTTTGGTTCTCCAATTTGCTCAATTTGTCCATTGTTGTTCATAATTGCCATTTGATGAGCAACCGTAAGCGCCTCCGATTGATCATGGGTAACATAGACAAACGTTGTTCCAAGTTTGCACTGTAATTCTTTGAGCTCTATTAACATTTTTTCCCTAAGGCCCAAGTCTAACGCCGCAAGAGGCTCATCTAGCAATAGAACGTCAGGCTCACTAATGATCGCCCTTGCCAGCGCAACTCGCTGTTGCTGCCCTCCAGATAAAAATTGAATTGGTTTATAAATATGCTGCTCAAGATGCACCATTTTTAACGTATCAAGAACCTTTTGTTCGATAGTATTTGTATCAACTTTCTTGACTCTTAAAGGATACGCAATATTGTCAAAAACATTCATATGAGGGAAAAGAGCATAATTTTGAAAAACAGTGTTTACCGTTCTTTCATTGCTGGGAACTTGTGTAATATTTTTTTTACCCAAAAAAATTGAGCCCGAATCTTGCTTCTCAAGACCAGCTATTATTCTCAAAATAGTCGTCTTGCCACAACCACTCGGACCAAGCAATGCAAAAAATATACCGCTTGGAATTGTTACACTAAAATTGTGCAAAATCAATTCTCCACCAAATGATTTTGTGATGTTTTTTAATTCAATGCTTCTCATTCTTTTTACCAACCCCAGCAACAAACATAGGAACCAAAATATCAGACAGCGTACACGGCAAAACAACAGCAATTAGCAACATAAGAAAAACAAGACCCAGATGAGAACTATTAAGGTTAAAACCATTTGCCACTAAATAAAATGTTGATGCAAACGAACTTATTATAATATGTAACCCATGCATTATAATTACGTTAGGTTTTTTGAACCAACTTTGAGCAACCCCGTTAACAACTCCAATGATAATAAAAATGGAAATATTGGTAAAATCAGACAAAAAGCACACATGTGTTTTCATACTTGCACCAAGCAAAGTTCCACCAATATAAGGGAAAAAAACATCTGAAGCAATACAAAAAAAACTTGCCGAAACTACAGAGACCACAGTTCCCCAAATAATGTTGTTTGAGTATTTTGAGAACATTGCAATTGAGCTTGTTATTGCAAAAATTATATGCAAAAAATGAAAATTATGAAAAAGCATGTAGTACGTAGAATGCAAAGATAAAGAAGATTCATTTGAGCCAGAAACAAAATATAAAAGACTCACAACAATTAATGCAAACGCCACAGACAAAATAGAATAGGGCATGTGACAGATCAACTCTTCGACAATTGAGTGCTCACAATGCTCCTCCATATATGATGCATGATTGTGATCATGCTTATGATTATGTTTCATTTTAACCTATCTAATTTAAAATTAATTTTTTTCACACTGTTTTAAACAACTAGCCTCTACATATTCTCCAACAAAATAACCGGCCAAAGATACAAAAACTGGAACAAAATCTGTTACAACGCCTACTGAAAAAAACTTCATTGCCACAAAAGCAACAGCTCCACTTACAACAGAATACACTGCTGCAATACGGCTGAGCCGTTTTTTGAATAACGCAAAAACAGTAGATACAAAAAGACAACTAACCATTATTGTGTAACTTGACACAATAATGTCAATAACATCACCTGGCACAAAATAGGACACCCCTAAAGCGCCCAAGCCAATCACAAGGGTTATTACCTTTGAAAGTGTTAACCCATTTACATTTCGCAAAAATTTGAAATCGAAATCCTGAGAAAGATTAGAGCTTA
Organism: bacterium; assembly: GCA_018647505.1. GTDB lineage: Bacteria > Babelota > Babeliae > Babelales > JABGSX01 > JABGSX01. The sequence continues at coordinate 2,500 of JABGSX010000043.1, forward strand.
CCGCACATAACATAGAGTCCGCCGTTGATGTTATTGCCGCAATAATTCCAAAAATTGCAAGCACAAAAACAACATCTCCTACAGAATATTTCAAGAAAACAACAAGGGGATTTGCCCCTGCAGAAACAAATAGATTTAGCAACCTTGTTTTTATTCCAAAATAAAGAGGTATAAAGGAAAAGCACAGCATTATAATACTTGCGTATAGAGCAGACAACATTGCAACTCTTTTGCTTTTTGCCGCAAAAAATTTCTGCGCCAAGTCCTGCTCAATAAGAGAAAACATTGCTGGAAAAATCAAAACTGGCAAAAACGATAAAAAATTACCGCTAAAGACAGAACCTTTTTGTGATTCTAAAATTGTGCTAATTATTCCGGTAGATTCGCCAAAAAAGGACCAAATGGCCAATCCTCCAAAAACAACAAGTATAAACATAACCTGGAACAAATCGGTTAGAACAACCGCCTTGAGACCTCCAACCATCGTGTAAGCAACAATGAATAACCAAAAAAGAATAAAAAATACTTGATGTGTTACACCAATACTAGAAAGAACAACCTTAAGGGCAATAACCTGGGCCACCAGAATGCCACATAATGTAACAATCGAAAGAATAGAAGCAAATTTTTTAAGAGCTATTGACGAGTATTTTTTTTCAAAAATTTCTGCCGTTGTTGCAACCTTAAGAGACTGTAACCGCGAAGCAAACCCGCTAGCCAACAACAAAAAACCTATGCTTACACCCAAAACATAAAATATTCCGTACAATCCTATAGTATATGCTTTTTGCGGGGTACCAACCAAAGTGCCACTTCCAAGCTGTGTAGCAACGAGCGTAAAAGTAACGGCCAAAATTCCCAGATTTTTACCGGCAAGAAAATAGTCCTTCTTGGATGTTACACCCCTAGAAGCTTTCCAAGCTATAAAAAAGTAAACCAAACCAAATAATGAAAAAACAGTAGCAAAAATAAAGAGTAAATTATTCATAATAGCCTTCTTTCATGGAACTTTTATTCTACTAAAAATTACAAGCTAAAGTTAGAAAAAAATCTTTATAAACAATGATAGTGATGATGATTGTGGTAAAAATCAAGATAAGTTTTGTAAACAGAAATGTACCATTCCACTCTTTGAGCTTTCATTTTTAGTTCCTTTTACGAAAGCAAGCTTTAAAAACTAATTTTCAGTATAACAAAAAGAGTTTGTTTTTAAAGATGAAAAAACAATTTAATATAATTTTGAAAAAAAGCAGTCACGATATTTTATCACGATAAAGATCACTATTCATATTTTTATTATCAACAATCAAAACGCGTGCCCAAGGGTCAAAAACCAGGCAAACGAAGATTCGTTATCATATTGTTTTTTCCACTTCCAACCAATGTCAAAACGCAACGGACCAATTGGAGTAAAGTAACGCAAGCCAAAACCTGTTCCAGCCAAAATGTCCCCACCTTTTACTGTAGCAATATCATCACCAGCTAACAGCCCAAAATCCTGAAATACAACCAGACCCAATTTTTTAAACCAAAGTGGAATACGAACCTCAAAATTCAGATTAAACATCGTCCTGCCCCCACGCGGAACATAGCGTGTAATATCATTTTCCACAAAACTTCCAAGAGGTGGTGCCATGTCAGTTTCGTAACTTCTCAAAGAATAAGCCCCACCCAAGTAAAAACGTTCTGGGGGCATAATACCGGAGAACAATTTGTTGAAAATATGACCGAATCTGAACCTAAGTGCAAAAACAAAAGGGGTATTAAATGACACAAATAAAGATTGTTCGGCTAGTAATTTTATAAAAAATACGTCCTGATCGTTAAGCGGGAACATTCCTTTTAGAGAAACAAGGGTGAAGGCCCCTTTGGTAGGATTTACATTATCATCCAAAAAATCAAATAAAATATTCGGCTCTAAGAAAAAATATGGAATTTTTTTGTCAACAAGTTGAGATGAAAAATTAATTGCCTGGGCAATGTCATTAGAAACATTTGAAGTTTCCATAGACTCAATTCCAATATTCACTCCCCCAACACATTTGTTTTTTTTGTGAGTAAAACCAACAAGAAAGCCCTGTTGAATAGCTTCATACAATGTTTTCTCGCTACCCAAAAACGGCGGCTGTTCGTACTTTATCGAATAACCTTTGAACAAAGTCTTTATCCGTCTACCAAACAACCACGGCGTTTGATAGTACCCCCTTAGCTCTTTATAAAACCTCGTACAATCAATGTCAGCACCTGCAAATCCCGCGTTATTAAATGGATTTTTAAAGAAAAAAGATCCACCAACTTTATAGCTACTACCCTTTTGAAGTTTTAGATGCTTGCTAACTTGCTGAAAACCAACTCGTGCTTTTATCTCAAATGGGTCATCCTCAACCAGCCTTAAAATTATATCCTTTTTACTCTCTTGGACAGCGACTTTGTACGGATACAATTGAACACTTTCAAATATTTTCAAATCTCTTAAATGAAACAGTGATCTTTCTAGCTTTTCCTTGGACCAAATATCACCCTCTTTGTACTCCAACTCCCTCAAAACTTTATCTATTGGCAGCTTGGTATTTCCAACACAAATCGTTTTTCCAAAAAACACCGGCCGACCAACCCCGGATATATTCCAAGTAATATCTACATATTTACCCATTACATCAAATTCTGGTTTTACTCGAGAGTATAGATATCCCTTTTTTTGCAAATATATAGTTAACCATTTGCGTTGCTCCTGAATCATGTCCAAGTCAAACGGAACAAATTCTACATTCCTTATTGAGCAAAAAACCTCTTCTTTTTCAAGCTCTTTTAATGGTTCTATTTTTACAGAACGAACAAATCTTCGCGACCCTTTGTCCACAAAAAAGATAAGACGATATTCCCGTTCCTGTATTTTATCAAATCTTTGTTTAAGTATTTTAAAATCTAAAAAACCACTTTTTAGATAGAAATCAACAAAATCATCAATACACTCTTTCAGAAGGTCATAATTATAAAACTTTGAACGAATTAATCTTTGAAAATACTTGTCGACTTCATTCTGACAATTTTCAAAACCATCAACCACAATTTCTTTTATAGATGCCCGTTTTCCCTCATCAATTATGAAGAAAAACTTGTTTTCTTCCTCTTTTGTCTCAACTCGCACATCCCAAAAACCATTATTTTTGTACAGCTGTACCACATCATCAACAAAGACAGAAGCCGGCAAAGACCAGGAAGACTTTCCAAACAACAAAACTCTATCAAGCAAAAACTCTTTTGAAAAAAAATGATTACCAAAGAATACAAAGATCTTTTTTTTGCTTATTTCAACTGAAAAAAGCAGCTTTACTGTCTCATTTTCACCCTCAATAACCTTTTTTAAAACAATACCAAGGGACAAAAAACCTTTCTGTGCAAGATATGTCTTTATATTTTTTGTACAACTATTTACAATATCTGACGAACACAGCTTCCCCACAAACTCTTTGCGCACAAATTGATCCAATTTTTTTTTAATTTTCTCCATTTCATCTGACGGCAAATTTTCCTCTGACTTCACATCTAAGCTACATGAATCGACAAAAAATTTATTGCCTTGGTTAATAACAATATTTACGATAACTGTTTTTTTCGGCCTATCATGCTCAAGGTAATCAAATGTATTTGCATTAAAAAAACCTTCTCCAAAAAGAGCCTCCTGTATTTTTTCTAGAGACCTTTTATGCATTTCAATATCGAAAATCTTTCCTGGGTGAATAAGATAATACTGTCTATACTGTTCCTTTCCTACCACCAAGCCATGGAACTTAATTTTGTCCAGATTCCAACACCCAAACAAACAAACAGTCACATCAAAGCCGTCCTCTGACTTTTTGTACGAAAGCTGAATATCTTCAAATTCTCCCTTTTTTTTCAGATTTGCCACAAAAATCTGTAACAAGTCCTGCGTTACAACGTCACCAGGATTTGCACCCAAAAGATATAAAATCTCTTTCTCAGAACAATTCACATCCGATTCAATGATAAGGTTTGTAAGAATAAAGGATTTAGGTACGATTTGTTTTATAGAAAAAGTAGAACTTTTATTCTCGGAACTAACAACAAAAAACATTGCAATCAAAACAAAAAAAATGAATCTGGCCAGAATACATCTTTTGTTCACACGCTATTCCTATGTTTGAATTGACATTCGGCATTATTGTAACACAGTAAACAATTGATAAAAAGATTCGACGCATGCAATAACAATACGTCAAAGTTCTACAAAGTAAAAAGCCTCCGCAATTGCGAAGGCTAATTTTTTAAATCGAGGTATAAAAACATTTTTTTACTCAATAACCCTAAAAACTCCTCGATATTCTCGTTCCTTTGCAAAAGACTCAATTTCAACTTCATCTGGTCTAGCAATTCGAGAGCCTTTGTGTAATATTCCTATGAACTCATCCATGTTTTCTTTAACCCCGCACGCAACAATTTGGATTTGATCTCCGGAAACAAAAGCCGTTCCTTCAATTTCCAATTTGTACGCATGTTTTTTTACGGTATCTTTAACAAAATTTGAGCCCGGACTGAGCTTAAAAGTTATACGCAAACATTGTTTCATCTTATCCCCTTTTTTTTTCTCCGCTTCAAAACAAACTCACACTATCTTTAAGATAAATCGTAGCAAAATCAAATCCGCGATGTCAAAAACTCAAACAACTTAGGATTACCAGCACACCAAAAGAGAGCAACTAGACTTGATTTAACAACAGAGGTACAATGAATTTTAACTAATAAATTTTGAAGAAATGAGGAATAAAGCATGTCCGATTCAAAGACTCGTGTTCGTTTTGCTCCAGCTCCAACGGGGGCTATGCACTTGGGAAACATTCGTACCGCACTTTTTAATTTTTTATTTGCACAACAAAAAAAAGGAACTCTGGTTCTACGAATAGAAGACACAGATCCTAAAAGAAATTTTGACCCCCAAGGAACGCACATCATACAAGACCTTAATTGGCTCGGCATAGAATATGATGAAGGACCTAATAAATTGAGCCAACATGGGCCTTATTTTCAGTCCAAACGCACACAACTGTACAAACAAAAGCTACAAGAACTGATCGAAAAGGAAACCGTATATAGATGTTTTTGTACACAAGACGAACTTGAAAAAAAACGACAAAGACAAAAAGCCCTAAAACAGCCACCTCGTTATGACAGAACATGCTTAAAACTTCCACAAGAAAAAATAGATAAAAAATTAGAAGCAAAAATTCCATTTGTTTGGAGAGTAAAGCTTGATCATAGCCAACACATTACCATAAATGATCTCGGTCATGGCAAAATAGAATACGATCTTAAAAATTTTTCTGATTTTCCAGTAACAAGACAAGACGGAAGCTTTACATTTATGCTTGCCAATTGCATAGATGATATTGACATGAATATAACACACGTATTCCGCGGTGAAGATCATCAGACAAACACTGTTGGACAAGCATTTCTATATTATGTCTTCAATATGCCTCTTCCTATTTATTGGCACATGCCAATCATGTGTAACATTGATGGAAAAAAATTATCAAAACGTGACTTTGGTTTTTCGCTAAAAGATTTAAAGTCTGGTGGTTTTTTACCCGAGGCAATTGTTAACTACTTGAGCATCATCGGTGGATCATTCGAAAAAGAAATTATGCCTGTAGAAAAAATAGTTCAGTCTTATAACTTTGAACACGTTGGAGCCCCAGGACATATTAAATATGATGTTGATAAGTTACGCTGGGTAAATCATAAATGGCTTACACATTATGACACACAACAGCTTACAAAACTTGTTTTGCCAATTTTAGAGAAAAAATTTCCAGCGATAAAAAATGAGCAAGCAGAAACGATTGAAAATCTAATAAAAATGGTTCAACCTGAACTGGTCACATTAAATGACATAAGCTCATTAGCTAAGTTTTACTTCGAACCACCAAAAGATGTTTTTAAAAAGTTAGAAAAGAATTTTTCAAAAGATCTTATAAGTAGTTTTTCTGATATCAAAAAAATTATTCTTGAAAACCTAGAAAATTCAAACCAAACTATAGAAAAATTAAAATCATATTCAAAAGATAACAATATAAAAATTGGCGATATGTTCAAAATTGTTAGAATGGCTCTCATTGGAAAATCAAATGGGCCCGGCCTGGCAGACATTTTAAACATTTTGGGCACAAGCAAAACAGAACAAAGAATTAAAGCTATTTGATAGATTTAAAAGGTACAATATGAAAAAAATTAAATTAATTTTTACCTTGCTTACCACATTAACAATATGCAACAACCTTTATTGTCCACCATGGTCAACCATGGCTAAATATATTACAAGATTTGCTTCAAATAGCCGCCCTGCAAAAGGAGCTCTAACTGAAGCCAAAAGAATTTTATATGAACAAATGAAAGCTGCAGAAAAAGAGGGGCGAGTTCCAGTAGGCCTTACTGACACTATGTATAGCAGCTACAAAAGAAAATAAAAAAACATAATTACTATTCAGTTATATTAAAAATAGGTTTTACTGCAGAACAGTAAAACCTATTTTTAACTTTTTATCCTATAAAATTATAGTAACATATCAACACATTCCCCAGTTGAAACATTCCACACAGTAATTTCATTATCGTCAGTTATAACAACAATATAAGAGTTGTCTGGAGACCAGGCTATAGCCATTACACTTCCATTAAATCCTTGCAGTTTATAATCTATAAGACCATCATCAAGACCCCAAATTATTACTGTCTCATCAGAACCACCTGTTGCCAAAAGAGCACCATCATTTGAAATCTCCGCTGCAATTATTTCCCCTGTATGACCAGATAAAACGTGTACACATGGAGATACAGCTGTGTAATCCCAAATTCTAGCGGTATTATCCTTAGAAATAGTTACAACTTCATTCTCATTGTTTGTCCACATTACTTTTGTAACTGTATCAGAATGCCCGGACAGAGTTTTTAATATTGTACTTGGATCTGCCGCAGTAAACACTTTGGCATTATTATCTCTAGAGGCTGTTGCAAAATACCCCAAAGTTGATTGAGCAGTAATAGATGTTACCCAATCTGTATGTGGTGTATACGTACCAACAACATCCCAACTTGAATCCCAAACTTTAATCTCACCGTTGGCATACCCAACAACAGTTTTATCAGTATTTCCTTCTCTTGCTACAGACCAAGGAATCTCTGTATGCTGCAATGTCTTTGCCAGTGAAAGCGATGCAGAGTTGTCCCCTAAGCTAGCAGTAAATACATTAACATCACCATCTAAAGAAATTGTTGAAAAAAGAGAAGATGATAACCACTTAGATTTGTAAATTTTATCATCATGATCAGTTGAAAGGCTGGATTCTTCGTTAACAACACTACTCTCATCAACCTGAAATCCACCTATTACTCCTTCTGAGTTTCCTGTACAGAAATAATAATTTGCGGGATCGCTTGTCATTGTTTGTATATATCCAGTGCTATAAGTAGCCTCCGATACAAATGTTGCACTAGCGGTTGTATTGTTCCATGACCATGCAGTTGCTCTGGTTCCGCCTGTACATGTTGCAATAAATCCATCAAGATTTCCGTTATAGTCACCCATCCAAGCTGCTGATTGCAAATAACCATTGTAGCTTCCAAGGGTATACATACATGTCCCTGTATCATGATCCCAAATTTTTGCAGAATTATCACTAGAGCCTGTTACAACCGTTGTATCCAAAAGAACTATTGAGTTAACAGCTCCTGTATGCCCCACCATTGTAAATAATGACGTTCCAGACGTGTTCCATATTCTTGCATCATTATCCCTTGAAGCTGTATAAATATACGAATCATCAAAGCCCCAAGCAACATCTATTACACTACTTGAATGCCCTTCTAAATCTGTTGAGCTTGTTACCGTTCCACTAGCAACAGTCCATATTTTTGCCGTGTTATCTTTAGATCCTGTAACAATTTGTAGACTATCTTTATCCCATGCCACTGATGTTATACTACCTGTATGACCACTCAACTTACTGTAATAAGACGCTTCCCAGGAACCGGAATCATAACGCCAAATATAAACAAAATTATCAGCAGAACCAGATGCAATATAGCTACCAGAAGGTGAGAACTTAGTAGTTGTTACAATATTTGAATGACTTGTCCAACTTCTTGTAGCAGTTTTTGTTCCACTAATAGACGTAACATCCCACATTTTTACTGTATTGTCTTTAGACCCAGTAACAATATAGTCTCCAGACCAATCGACACATTTAACAATGTTAGTATGACCTGAAAGAGTTGATGCTGCCGTATCTGAGCTTATACTCCATATTTTTCCATAATTATCACAGGCAACACTAACAACATATGTACTTGCCGAATTCCAAGCAATAGCATTTACTGTATTTGAATGACCAGACCAAGTCCTAACCAAAGCACCACTTGTTGAATTCCAAAGCTTTACTGTATTATCACTTGATGAAGAGGCTATATATGTTCCATCAGGAGAAAACTTAACATCTGTAACAGACCCTGTGTGACCATGCAAAGTAAATAAACAATTTCCATTTGAGCTATCCCAAACTTTTACAGTATTATCACTTGATGCTGTTGCAATTTTTGAATAATCTACAGAACAAGTTACAGTAGCAATTTTGTCTGTATGTCCAGGCAGAGAGTAACCTTCATAAGTAGTAAAAGGTGTTGTTATTGCACCGAGCCTAGCAACAAAAATAAACATACTTACAGCCAATAAAATCTTATTCAACTTATACATTACAAATCCTTTCTCCTTTTAAACTATAACTTTAGAACACGCACCCGTACTTGAATTCCAAACTGTTACAATTCCATCTGCTGTTTCTACAACAATTTCACTGTCGTCAGCATTCCAATCAATTGAATCTATTTTATCTGTAAATCCT
>JABGSX010000044.1 GCA_018647505.1 bacterium
CAGCAGTGATTCTTTAAACTCCGGTGAATATTCTGTTATCATGTAACCTCTCTATCGCCCTATCAAATTGTAAACTTTTTTGTTCAATTGAGGCGACAACTACCCTGACACATAGGGCTGTTCTGCACAACTATTTGCTCGGCTCCAGAAAAATTATAAATTTACAAAACATATTATTTTGGAAGAGAAAAAAGAAGGTTTTCAAAATGGAAATAACTAAAGAATTACTTGAGAATTTATATTTAAATCAAGGGCTTTCTGTAAGAGAATGTGCAGAACAGTTAGGCCTCCCTTCACATGGCGGTATAAGCTATAGGTTGAAAAAATTTGGGATTAAAAGCAGACCAAACCGCTTCAAAAAAGGAAATCAGATAAATAAGGGTAGGCGGCGTTTTGGTAGAGAAAATGCGAACTGGAAAGGCGGTAAAAACGAATTAACAATATGCATAGATTGTACAAACGAGTTCTATATTTATCCAAGTGCAAAAACGAATTATCAAAGATGTGAGGACTGTAGAAAAAAGAATCAAATTAGCAATGAATTGAAAGGAAGAAAATTTGGGTCATTGACCGTAATAAAAGATGCTGGAAGGAAAAAATGGGAAGGTTGCTCCAGGCGTTTATGGCTTTGCAAATGTGATTGTGGGAAAGAACATACCGTAAGAGCTAATGATTTAAAAGAAGGGAAAACAAAAAGTTGTGGTTGTGAGCAATATTTAACAGGAGAAAAAAGTCCCAGCTGGAAAGAAAAAATTGAAGTAAAATGTGGCTACTGCAAAAAAGTATTGAGGATACACCCATGCAAAGCTGAACTTTATGAAAAACATTTTTGCAAAAATTCAAATTGCTATGGTGAATGGATTAAAAAGACAGAAGCACGTAAAGGAGCCAAAAATTCTAAATGGATAGGTGGCAGTTCTGTTTCTGGCTTCGATGCTTATGCAAAAAAAATAGATTTTGCTGAAAAAGTTAGGCCATCACCGAGAAATGAAAAATTACTCGAAGTTACATGTGCATACTGCGGCAGATGGTTCCAGCCTTCTACTTCACAAGTATCCCAGAGAACCAGAGCTTTATATGGTGGCGGGGGTGAGAATAGATTTTATTGCTCAGATCATTGTAAAAATGCTTGTCCAACATACAGAAAAATATCTTGGCCAGAAGGATACAAACCCGCTACAAGCAGAGAGGTGCAGCCACAACTCAGGCAAATGAGACTTGAGATTGACGATTATACGTGCCAAAAATGTGAAAAAACGATTAATGAAGCTGAACTGCATTGTCATCATTATACAGGTACGGTGCAAAATCCTATTGAATCAGCAGATGTAGACAACACTATAATATTATGCAAACAATGTCATAAGTGGGTACATACTCAAGAGGGCTGCAGATATTTCGAATTAAGGTGTGGCAAAAATACTGACAATATTGGTGAACAAAATAATTGAGTAGGTGCTTAATACTGCTGCGTTTTGAAATGTTTTACCAGTTACAAATTTTATAATTTTGAACATTTGTAACACTTAATCGGCACTGCTCATTATTGGTTTTATGCATAAAAAATAAGGAAATAAAATGAATGGAGATATTATTTATACAATAGGCGTAGTGGCATTAGTCGTAGGTACAATTTTGACTTATTGGGGTAGTAGCATTAAGTCAACAAAATTTGAAAAAGAATTGAATATAAAAAATGAAGAAATAGCAAAAATAGCTGAAGAAAATGTATCTCTAACAAAAGAAAATTCGTACACTCTTACAGGTGGAGACTCTTATAGTGCTTAATAAAGTTTTATTGAGTATAGTAGCTATAGTCATTGGAATCGTCTTATTTGGAATAGCGAAAGAAATCCTCGGTTTTGGGTCCGTAATTGTAGCTGGATTGCTTGTTTATGCTTTATATGAAATTTGGACGGCCAAGGTTTATGAGAAGAACTCTAAAGGAATTAACACTGATACGAAAAGTGCTTTTCACAGACCAACTGTTAAAACTTTTCCTAAAAAAACAACACTCAAAAAACCTTCTCCGAAGCCAAAAAGCGAGGATTTCAAAATGAAAGAAAAAATTGATATTACATTAAATGAAAATGAATTATATGAACAAGTATGGCGAGAGATAGAAGAAAACAAAACTGATCTCGGCTTATGGGCAAAGTGTTTTTCAACCTGTGAAGGAGATGAAAACAAAACAAAAGCACTATATGTTAGTAAACGAGTCCTTGTTTTAAAAGAGGAATTAAAAAAACAAAAAATTGATCAAGAAAGAAAAATAAAAGAAACAGTTAAAAAATTGTTAGTAGCAAAGTGGAAAACTGATAATATGGAGATTTTTAAAGAAACATTAGATACTATGCCAAATTTTTTCCCTAAGCTTTTGGATCAATTTGGATACAAACTTGTTCAAAATAAAGACAAGCAAGAAATGTGGAGCATACATCTTCCAAGCGGTACTGGGACTCAAATGGTTTATAACCTTCATGATCTTAGAATTCAAGTTAGCAATATTTTAGAAAAAGAAGATAAAATAACATGAAAATGTACTTGTGGAGCTGAAACTAAGGTCGCTTTTAGTAACTGTTCCAAATGTAGAAAATTTAAACCGTAAGGATCTAGTTGGTGATTCAATTTTATAAGATATACCGATATAAGTTGTGACGCTGTGCGCCCGAACCATCCCTGTAGCTGCCAGCAGGTGTCAGTATCTATCAGGTGCTGCCAGGCTTCTATATAGTGCTCTCTGCTTTCGGGCATCCCAGACAGACCCTGCTGCTCAGGCAAGGTTTCGGTTTTCCCAGCTTTGCTATGGTTTAATTTCATTTGACTGGGTTTTTCAAAATTTTTTCTATGTGGGGACGTCCTGTTTCCATAATCCAGGATAGCCATTCCTTTTATATCTTCTCCCTAGTTGCGGCAAATGCCTAACTATCAGAGTCCTTCGGCTCGCCCCCAGTGGGTGAGCCGGATGTTTCCTTTTTCATCAACCGATCTCCAGCTCCCTGCTGTGCCTTCTCTGCTGACTCTACTATCTTCAGGTTATACTCCGCCTGGTACAGCTCCTTTTTGTAGCTCTCCAGGAGCTTCTCATCCTGCAGTGACAGCTTGCCTTTGCTCTTCAATTCGTCGATCCTGGTTTTGCTGCTCGATACCGCTACCTTTTCTTTCCAGCCTTTTGGTGGCTTCGGCGCGGAGATTATCCGGCCTCCGTAAAATGGATGATCTTTGGGCAACTTCTCCTGCCGTCCGAGGCTTATAGCTGGCATAATCATAATCTCCTTTGCTTAAAAATACGTAATAAACAACATCGTCGATAAAACCATTTACTTATTTTTTGAGTCCTCCGGTTCGTCCCCAGTGGGTGAGCTGGACATCTGCTCCTTGGCTTC
>JABGSX010000045.1 GCA_018647505.1 bacterium
CGTAATATTTCTTGTTGGACTTGTGGTAAGTCAATAGTGTTATTATCGTCTTCTTCTGCTTCTTCGATCATAGTCAAAGGAAGACCAAGAGATAATGTTTGAAGCTGTTCTCTTGTTACTCTAAATCCATTTGCAATTTTAACTTCTGGTGTTTCTGTGTGATATTCTTGTGAAACAAGAGTGTAAAAAGTTCCATCTACTTTTTCTTCTTCTGCACCAAAGCAGCCAAGAGTAATATTAAGAACAAAAAATAAAGATAATAATAGCTTTTTCATTTTTATAACCTCCAAATGAATTACCGTTTTAAAGCTTTTTTTACAAAAACTTTTTACAAAATCACACAGAACCCAAAAAACATAGTTGTAATATTTCCTATACAGAAGTTGTTGGTTTTGTATGTCCAAAAAGGATAGAATCCATAACACTAATTATAGGGATTAATCGGAAATTGTCAAATAGAAAATATTAATGGGTGCTTGAAATATATAATACAAGACTAATAAGTTATAATTTTTTTCTAAAAAATTTGAATAATTTTTTGATTATGTGAGGCTAAATAATAATAGTTTTTAGTAAAAAAATGGAAGATAAGAACATGAATGGATTATTGGTAATAAATAAGCCGCTTAATTATACATCAATGGATATGATCAGAGTTATGCGAAGAGTAACGAAAATAAAAAAGATTGGTCATGCAGGAACGTTAGATCCGTTGGCTACTGGTGTTTTGCTTGTCTGTATTGGTAAAGCAACAAAAAAAATAGAATTATTGATGGGACAAGAAAAAGAGTATGTAGCAGAAGTTAACTTTTCTGCTTTTTCTGAGACTGATGATGCTCAAGGGCCGTTGAACTTAGTTGAAGTTAATAGTATTCCAACAGAGGCCGATATAAAAGAGGGTTTATCAAAATTTATTGGCGAAATTGAACAAACTCCTCCAAAGTATTCAGCAATAAAAATAAAAGGCCGGCCAGCGTATGAGCTAGCAAGAAAAGGGCAGGCTGTTGAAATGAAATCGCGTAAGGTATTTATTAAATCTATTGATATTATTTCTTACGTTTGGCCAACGTTGAAAATAAATGTTATTTGTGGAAAAGGTGTTTACATTCGTAGCTTGGCTAGAAATTTAGGAGAAAAATTAGGTGTTGGTGGTTACCTAAGTTCTCTTGAAAGAACGCGAATTGGCCAATATAAAGTTGAGGGTGCAATTGATATTGATCAATTAAAAAGCGATAATGCTTTGGAAGTTGTAAGCGACAAGCTTATTTCTATTTAGTAAATAAAGTTGTTGTAAAAAATCCTGCCGCAATAGATACAGGGACCCAAAAAGCGGGGTGTTTTATAACTCGGAAGGCTTTTTCTCCAAATGTTAAAAGTTCCGGAGCTTTTGTCTCAATCATTGATCTGAACGTTCCATTCTTTTTTACAGATTTTGGAAGGGTTCCGTAGGTTTCTCGTATTCTATCAACTGTTTCGGTTGAAATTGGTCTATCATTTTGTATAATTTTTAACACTATAAGTTGTTGTAGTATGGTTAATTCTGGGATCTCCCATATTATGTTTTTTCTGTCTCTGGTTGAAACATAAAGTTGGGTTCCAAGTCTGTTAAATAAAAGAATGTGAATTCGGTCGATGTTGCTGCTAAGAAGTTTTAAACATGTGCCTGTTTTTGGGTTCCATATTTTAGCTATTCCAGTAGATGCAGATACAATTTGGGTTCCACTTTCATTCCATAAAACATTAGAAACACCTGCCATATGTGTTTCAATAGCTTTTAAACACGTGCCTGTTTTTGTATCCCATATTCTAACCGTGTCGTCCCAAGATCCTGATGCAAGTTGAGTTCCTTTTGTATTGAATGAAATTGAAGTAACATTATCTGTATGTCCTTCGAGGGTCTGTAGGCAAGCATTATTTTTTAGGTCCCATATTTGAATTGTTGTTAATTCTGGAATGCATGCAAATTGAGTGCTGTTTGTGTTCCAGCAAAAGCGGTTTGCACCGTAATTTTGCACTTCGATAGTTTTTATGCAACTTCCAGTTACTGGGTTCCATATTTTAATTGTTTTGTCGTAAGATGCGGATGCAAGCTTACTTCCATCTGGACTCCAGTGAATATAAGCAATAGTGCTTTTGTGTCCTTCAAGTGTTCTTAAGCACTTTCCTGTATCTGGGTTCCAGATTCTGATTGTTTTGTCGTAGGATCCAGAGGCAATACTTGTGGATTCTGGATTCCAACAAATATACGAAACAGTTTCTGTGTGTCCTACAAGAGTTTTTAGATGGGCGTTAGTTTTTGTATTATAAATTTCAATTGTTCCAAGCGACAAAAGAGATCGACAGGCCCTATTAGTTCTTAGGCTATTATAATTTATTGGTGTACATAAATAATCATCTCTTGTTGATTGTTCTGTTGCCAGATATGGAAACAAAGCTTCATTAAGCGATATCCGTAAAAAGTTTAATAGACGATTTGTTGTTTTTATAGATATTAATCTTTTAAAGTTTGGTTTATCATCAAAATTACCGTCAAATGTGTGTAAATTTGCAATAAATTGTTCAACAAATATTCTAACCAATGGTGTTGAACTAAGGTACTCTGCGGCCATAGTTAACTCAGCTAATATATCAAGTTTTTTATCTTGTGGTAATTGAGCAATTTTTATATTTATTGATTCTTCATCTAGTGTGCCGTCACATTGGACATGTTCTTTTAGTGAAAGTATAAAACTCAGCGTACGACTTTTTACATCTGGAAAGGGTATTTCTTCGCTTGAATCTTCGTACGATGCCATTTCTAGTGGAAGTTGTAGTTCAAGCGCCTCTAAAGTTCTTTTTTCAACTTTAAATATTATTTTCTCTTGGGATACAAGTGTAAAAAGAGAAGGCTCTTCTTTTGTTTCTTCTGCACCAAGGCAGCCAATAGTAATACTAAGGACACAAAATAACAATAATAGTTTTTTCATTTTAATAACCTTCCATTTAAACAAAAAACATCCTTATATTTTTCATGTTATGCTCATTTTTTTAATTGTTAAATAGAAAAATAGGCAATAAAAGGGGCTGAACAAAATGAAAAAATTGTTCAGCCGTTAATTTTCTTGTTAGAAGTGTTATGCGCTTTTTATTTTAGAAGTCTATCAAGATCAATTTCATCATAGCTGTCTATAATAAAATCAGCGTCTTTTATATTTTCTCGAACTCCTGAAGAGTTAATTCCTATACAAAACATTCCAGCTTCTTTTGCAGCCCTTACTCCGTCTTGCGAGTCTTCAATTGCAATACATTCGTGTGGAGCAACATCAAGCTGCTTTGCGGCATAAATATATAGATCTGGTTTTGGTTTAAAAACATTATTTACACTTGTTATATTGTAAATGTGCTTTCCAAATAGAGAGCTGAGTTTTAACTTTGTTTTTGTTGCGTCTAGCGTCAAATCGTCAGCATTTGTGGCGATTCCATATTTAAGCTTAGTTTTTTGTATTTTGTTGTGGAATGGGAGAAACCCCCTAATAAATGTTATTCCTTCAAGATACAACTTGCTTGCTTTCTCCTGTTTTTCTTTGACTAGATCTTCAATAGATTCTGGCAAATTTGCAACCTCTTTAATTATCTGACAGCCTTTTGGGAGACCTGCTCCTCTAAGCTTGCAGTTAAGTTCCTTTTTTAGTTTATCTGAGAGTGTAAATCCTTTTGAAGAAAGAACTTCTCTGTTAACTTGTGTCCAAATTTGATCCGAATCGACGATAGTTCCGTCTAGATCAAAAATAATCGCTTTGTATTTCATAAGTAACCTCCTTAATGATTTTAAAGCTTTTGTGGAGTCCATCATTGTTGGAGCTACCATCATTTATGTTTTTTTGCTACAATGAAGCGATTTTTGTAAAATCTTTTTATCAAAACTATTTAACTACAGGGGCTTCTGATGCGAATTCCAAGTAAGCTTATAAAACGTGTTGCAAAAACCTTTTTGTTGTTTCTATCCGTAGCCGTTTCTCGCCTTTTTAAAATGAGCCTTATTTTAGGATCACGCTGTGCTTTTTTCTCTGGTGTTAATTGTGTGATGCCTTTATCAGGACAATTTGTTGGCAGTCGCTTTGGTGCTTTACTATTGTTAATCCCGAGTTTGTTATTAGCTTTTTTAAATAATAATTACTATTTAACATTTTACCACATTCCTAGTATTTTTGCATCTTTTTATTGGAGTGTCGACTCCAAGCTTCTTCGCGTGGGGTTACCTTTGATTTGTATGGCCTTATTTATTTTTCATCCTGTTGGACAAGGGGCTTGGGTTTATAGTTTATATTGGTTGATTCCGATTATAATGAGTTTTATAGCACATAAAAATGTTTTTTATAAGGCCTTGGGAGCAACCTTTTCGGCACATGCTGTTGGCTCAATTTTATGGTTGTATGGAACGTCAATTCCTTCTTCTGTGTGGATTGCGCTAATTCCAGTGGTGTTGGTTGAACGTCTTGCATTTGCGTCTGGGATGGTTTTGGTGTATAAACTTTACAGCTTTGTTAAAGTACACGGTAGGGCTTTTTTAACAAGTATATGTGGAAATGTTCTTTGTACAAAAGGGCTTAAAAAATGAATGCAATAAAGCATATTGCCTGTGTTATGGATGGTAATAGACGTTGGGCCAAAGAGAATGGAATGGATTCTCTTTTGGGACATGAGCATGGTTTGGGGGCTATGAAAAGAACGTTGCAGTTTTGTATTAAAAATGGGATAAAATACGCATCATTTTATGCATTTTCTACGGAAAATTTTCGTCGAACAGATAAAGAAAAAAACTTTCTCTTTGGTCACGTAGCACGCCTTGCCAGTAAGGAATTTAACAAACTAATTAAGGAAAACATCAGAATAAGATTTTTTGGTCTTAAGGAGAAGTTTCCAAAGTCTTTGCAAAAAATGATAAAGGAGGTAGAAGAAAATTCAGTCAGTTGTACAGGGCTGACAGTAAATTTTCTTTTGGGTTATGGTTCTCGTTTGGAAATTGTTCGTGCGGCCAAAAAAGTTGCACAAGATATTGCTGATAACAAGGTTGATCCAGACAATATCAGTGAAGAATCTTTTAAAAAGTATTTATGGACTAATGGAACCCCGGATCCAGAAATTATTGTAAGGCCTGGAAGGCATGCGCGGTTGAGCAATTTTTTGCTTTATCAGGGAGCGTATAGCGAACTTTATTTTCCAAATTGTTTATGGCCTGAGGTTGACGAAGATCTTTTGCAGGGAATTTTAGACGATTATAATCAATGCCAACTTAACTTTGGCAAGTAATTTTATTTTATTGTAAAAAAAGGCTTGAGAAGATGAAACATGTTTGTGTACTAGGAGAGGGTGCCTGGGGAACGGCGGTGTCTACGTTGTTGTCCAATAATGGCTTGAACGTAAACTTATGGTGTTATAACAGTGATGTTGCAGAAAAGATAAATAAAGAACATAAAAATGAACGTTATTTGCCTGGTGTAAAACTTGATACAAGCATTGTTGGTGTTGCAGATATAAAGGCGGCACTGGACGGTGTAGATTGGATTTTTGAAGCTATTCCTGTTCAGTTTTTACGTTCAATTTACAAGTTGGCGCTTCCGTTTTGCAAACCAGATCAAAAATGGGTTTTGTTAAGTAAGGGCGTGGAATCCGAGACTCTTTTGTTTCCAGGACAAATGTTAAATGATGTTTTTAAAAAAAATGTTGAGCAGGTTGTCTTAGCTGGACCCAGCTTTGCAAAGGATTTAGCACAAAAAAATATAACAGGTGTTACTGTTGCTTCGGCGGAAAAGGGCTTGGCTGCAGAGTTACAAGGCATTCTAAACAATTCATATTTTATTACTGATTATTCAGATGATGTTACAGGTGTAGAAACTGGTGCAGCCTTAAAGAATGTTTTGGCAATTGGGGTTGGCATGATTTTGGGTGCGGGTTTTGCAGAAAACACAAAGGCTCTTTTATTTACCAAGGGATTTGAAGAAATCACAAGATTAGCTGTAGCTATGGGCTCAAAAAGAGAAACAATGTGCGGTCTTTCTGGAATTGGTGATATGGTGCTTACTTGTATGGGTGGACAAAGTAGGAATGTAAAGACGGGTTCATTGCTTGGAGCTGGGTGGTCGCTGGATAAAATTCTTACAGAAACAGGTATGATCCCAGAAGGCATAAATACTGTAAAATCTACACATGCATTGTCGAAAAAATATAACTGTCCTATGCCTGTTTGCAAGGGAATTTACGATGTTGTTTTTGGAGGCTTGAGTATTGAAGATTTTTTAAAGACTTTGGTTGTTAAATAGGTCGTATGGAAGAAAAAAAACAAATTCGTTCATCAATTGTCTATACAAAAAATTTGGTTTTAACAAACAATATCAATAAAAGTTTTTTTCAGTTGCATGAGGTTGTTTCGGCCAAAAATATCGGTTTGTACCACTCTTTTGGGCATGAGGTTGATACAAAAAAAATAATAGAAATTCTTCTTGCTATGAAAAAGCGTGTGTACCTTCCAAGCATAGTAGGACGCGGTTTGTGCTTTTCCAGAATTGAGTCTGTTCATGAGGTTCAACCTGGAAAATTTGGGGTGTCCGAGCCTCTAAAAAATTCTCAAAAAATAGATGTTGAGAAGCTTGACTTAATAGTTGTACCGTGTGTTGCTGTGGATGAAGAAAGAAATAGGCTTGGTCGCGGTGGCGGCTACTATGACAGGCTAATTGCGCAGTATGATGTAAAAAAAACAGTGAGCCTGGTAAGTGAAAATCAGATTTTTAAAAGTCTGCCTGTTCAAGATCACGACAAAAAAATAGATATAATTATTTCTGAAAAACGAGTGCTAAGCGATAGCTCTAGCCAACCTAAAATTTTAAATGGCACTTATGCCGCGCATGAGGTTGCTGGAGAAATAAAAAATGAGATTGTCCAAAGGGGTATTGCTCCAAAATTGGCGGTTATTCTTATGGGTTCAAGTCCTGCATCAATTGCATACGTTAATATGAAACGCAGACGATGTGAACAGGTTGGAATTAAGTGTGATATTTTGTGCTACGGTAACCAGGTTTTGCAAAAACAAATTTTAGATGTAATTGGACAATTAAACAATGATTCAAAAGTAAATGGAATATTAGTTCAGTTGCCATTACCTGGGCATATTGATACAGAACAGGTTTTAAATAGTGTAAGCAAAGAAAAAGATGTTGATGGGCTTAGCAACGAAAATCAAAAAAACTTTGGTTCCAATCAATTTTCATTTGTTCCGTGTACTCCAAAAGGAATTGTCAGGTTGCTTGAATTTTATGGTATTTCGGCGATGAAAAAAAAGGTTGTTATTGTTGGAACCGGTCGTCTTGTTGGGGCCCCGTTGAGCAAATTGCTTAGAAAAAATAATATTGATTTGGTTCTTTGCGACAAGCGTACTAAGAATATAAAAGAAAAAATTAAACAAGGTGACATTATTGTTTCTGCAACAGGGGTTGCAAATCTTATTGGTGCTGATTGTGTAAAACATGGGGCTGTTATCCTTGATGCGGGATGTGCTAAAGTTGGGGGCAAGTTGGTTGGGGATGTGGATTTTAATTCTGTTATAAGTAGATGTTCGAACATAACTCCTGTTCCTGGTGGAATTGGACCAATGACGATTGCTATGCTTTTAGAAAATGTTTTAACAGCATATAAACGACAAAATATAGATTCAGATGACTTACTTGTTACTCAAGAGTTGCGCCGATTTTCATTCCACTTGTAGTTGCACATTGATTCCAGATTCCAACTGTACTAATGTTCCAGGAAGGGGCCGTTGGTGAGTTACCTTGCAATGTTGGCAAGAATGCTCTTCAGATATTGAGTAGTTGTGCAGTATTTCTGGGTCTATTCCGTGTTCTTTAAATATCTCGATTATATTCTGTATGTTTTTTCCCCTGAAGTCAGGAAAAATTGCAGGCTTAGCTGTTCCTTTGGACTTGTATATAATTATTTTTTTCTCTGGAAGAAGTTCATTTTTTTCTGGAATTTGACCAACACAGGTATCTTTTGGCTGATCACTTTCAAATGCGTATGTTTTATTTCGAATGTTTTGTCGCTTGAGATGTTTTAGAGTATCTTTATAATCTTTTCCAAGAATATCTGGTGCAGGTATTAACGCGGGTGCCTTGGACACTGTTACAAAAACGGTTTGATTTGGTTTTATTCTGCTTGAGCAGCGAGGCTCTTGACTTAGTACGGTTCCTGGCTCTAGTGCCGAGTCTTCTTTGTCTTTAATAATGCGAACATTGAGGTTTTGAGACGAAAGAATCGAAGTTGCTTGGTGTATGTTTTTTCCAACTATACATGGAATTTGGAATTCATTATGACGATATAAAAAGCCGATGCTGAAATAGCCGATAATAAAAAATGCGAATGGTAGAAACCAAAAGTAATATTTTAAAAATTTATTTGTCATTTTGTTAAGACCTTCAAATAGATAATAAGCCGGATTCTGTTCTCTGTATATTGTATTTTTTCATATACAAAGTGGCAACCATTTATCTTTGCGACATACCCGCAAGTTTAACCGGAACGAAAAACCGACACTTGCCTATTTTGCCTTGCTCAGGATAGGGTTTACCCCCATGTGCCATTACTGGCGCATAGCGTGTGCTCTTACCACACGTTTTCACCCTTACCTTTCATATACGAATATAAAAAGGCGGTTATTTTCTGTGGCACTTTCCGTAGACCTATGGCCCCCCTTAGTTGTTAATTTTACTCCTAAGGTATCCATTTCGTTTTGAGTCCGGACTTTCCTCTTTTGAAATTGAAACAATAACAAAAGCGATTGCCTAAGCTACCTGAAGGTCATAAACATTTCAAAAAACAATATTACTAATAGGTTAACAAAAATTCTGGAAGTTGTGTATAGCATGCCAACTTGTGCCCCCATAAGGTTTGTTTCAATAACAGTAGAATAAAAAGTAAGATATGCTATCAAGCATACGGTGTGGATTAGAAAATTGGATTTTACGGATTTAGAAAATATGATGATCAAAAATGTTAATGGAATGATAAATGTAAGGTTGGCACCGAATATTTTTGTAACAAGAAATGATTCTAGCGCAAGAAAAAAAAATAAGATTACGTAATTTTTAATATTATATTTTTTTAAAGCGTAAACTATGAAAAAACTAAACAATGAGTGTAAAAAAAATGTTCCTGTGATATTCAAAAGTGCAATATCTACAAAAGTTAAAAAGAATGCGTATAATGGTACAGGAATATAAAATGTTTTTTTAATTTGATTCATTCTTTGATACAAAAAAAAGGATTTAAAATATTCTAATCTTACAAGAAATTTTATATTGACAATTAAAGACATTCAAGTAAATTTTTAGCTGTTGTTCAAAGGTTGTTTTTTTTACAAGGAGTTTTTACCGTGAAGAAATGTTTGGTATTGTGTGGTTTGGCTTTAATAAGTACTTTGGCTCTTGAAGCAAAAGAGGTTGTTATTCCCGTAGTTGAAACGAATGTTGTTGTTCCTATTGTTTCTAAAACAGATGTTGTCACGGAAAAGGTTGAAGTTAAACCGGTAGAAAAGGTTAAATCAGTCAAAACGGCTAAAAAGGCAAAGAAAGTTAAAAAGGCAACGGGCAATGGGGAAAAGAAGTATGGTGTTAGATTAGAAGTTTCTGCTTCTCGTGACACGATAATTAAATCCGCAGCAACCGTGGCTGCCGCAACAACCTTGGGTTACATGTGTATTTTTAAACCAGAATTGCTTTCAGAAGGTTTTGGAAAAATTAGTGGTGGATTTGAAACCGGTGTTGGGGGTATAAAGGCTGGTTTTGAAAAAAGTATAACTGGAATCAAAAGTGGCTGGGACATGAGTATGGTTGGAGTTTCTGAAGGAGTTGCCGGAATTAGAAACGTTGCAACAGATAGCTTTAATGGTTTTAAAGAGAAAATTAGTAAAATTCTCAAAAGATCCGATGAAGGAATTGATTTGGTTTCTGTTCCTACGGAAATTGAACTTGAAGAAAAAGTTCCTGCTCCAGTAGAATAATCAAGTTTAGAAAATATAGAAAAGAGGACCGTAAAAGCGGTCCTTTTTTCTTTGTCCTATTTCATATATCATAAATACGTATTGTCTTTTTATAGATATCTCTAACGGTTCGGGCTTTTTATAATGACTATATTCAAGACTCTTTGTCGACTTTTTTATATTTTTTGCCTGAGCTTTTTTTTGTTCATTTCTTTTGTTTTGGGCGTTTTGTTTTTTCTTTCAACGCGCCAGGGGCTGGATTTATCCGTTTTGGAAAATTATAGACCCGGAAAGCCTTCAATTTTGCTAGATGAAAAAGGTCGGGAATGGGGGCGATTTCAACTGGATAAAAGAGAGCCTATATCCTTGCAGAAAATGCCGAAATATCTTATTCAGGCTTTTATAGCATCTGAAGATCATAAATTTTTTGAGCATGTTGGAATTTCTTGGAAAGGTATTATTAGATCTACGCTAATAAATCTTTATCACTGGAGAATTGTACAGGGGGCCAGTACAATAACACAGCAG
The DNA here is from genome assembly GCA_018647505.1 of bacterium. Lineage (GTDB taxonomy): Bacteria > Babelota > Babeliae > Babelales > JABGSX01 > JABGSX01. The sequence goes on from JABGSX010000045.1 coordinate 10,535, forward strand.
CTTGTTAAATTGCTTTTTTTTGATTCTAAGAGGACTTTTGTAAGAAAAATTAAGGAGCAATTTTTGTCTTTGTTGATTGAGCGTCAATTTACAAAAGAACAAATTTTGGAAACGTATTTGAACCATGTTTACTTTGGATGCGGTATTTATGGGGTCGAGGCCGCAAGCCAGAGATTTTGGAAAAAGTATACCTCTGATTTGGATGCAAGCCAGGCTGCATTGCTTGCAGCTATTGTAAAATCGCCCATACGTTATTGTCCGTTGATTTCCCCTTTGTCGGGAGAGAAAAGACGCAATTTGGTTCTTTCAAAAATGTTTCAACTTGGTTTTATAACACAAAAGGAATATAAGGAATCCGAAACAAAATCTATGGACTTGGCCGGGACAGACTACAAAGTTTTGGCTCCACATGCAAAAGAGACTCTCCGTATTTTTTTGGAGTCTCTGGTTGGTAAGGAGCGCTTGTATTCAGAAGGTCTTACAATTCAAACGACATTGAATATTTTTGCACAACGACAGGCTGAGCAACATTTTAAAAATCAATTTAATATTATAAAGAAAAAGTTGCCGCCAGCTGCCGACGGAGCATTGCTTTCTATTGATGTTTCTACTGGTGCAATAAGGGCTTTAGTGGGTGGCTATTCGTTTGCATCTTCTCAGGTTAACAGGGCTTTTAAGGCAAAAAGGCAAGTTGGATCTGTTCTTAAGCCTCTTGTATATTCTGTTGCACTTCAGGAGGGAGCCTGCTTTTCGGATACAAAAATTGATGAACCTTTGTCGTTTTCTCAAGGTGGGCATACGTGGGAGCCAAGAAACGTATACCGAATATTTGAGGGCGAAATGACTTTATCGAGAGCCTTGTCCTATTCAAATAATATTATAACCATAAAGACATTGTTAGATGTTGGAGTGCAAAAGGTTATAAATCTTGCAAAAAAATGTGGTGTATCAAGTCATCTTCCTCCGTACCCATCTTTGGCGTTAGGGTGTGCAGATGTTACGCTAGATGAAGCAGCAGGTATGTTCAATGTATTTGCAAATGGTGGAGTGTATGTAGAACCTCATCTTGTAAAATGGGTCAAGGACCAGTGGGGCAAAAAAATTTGGAAGGTGGTGCCAAAAAAAAGAAGAGCTTTGTCATATAAAATAGCTAGTCAGGTTACACAAGTTTTAACGTTTGGGCTTAAGCGTTTGCGAAAAAAAATTCCATATAAATGGATTAAAAGCGAAGCTATTTCCAAAACAGGTACAACAAATGATTCTCGAGTGTGTTGGTTTGCTGCCTCTACCCCAAGGCTTACAACTGTTATTTGCGTTGGGTGTGATGACAATAGTCCTCTTGGAAAGAATGTTTACCCGGTACATACAGCTTTTCCTATTTGGCTTGGACTTCAAAGAGACTTGGACCTAAAGGAAGAAAAATTTGTGTCGGACCCATCTCTCAAAAAAGTTGTTGTTCATGAAAAAACTGGAAAAACTATGAAAAATGAAGAAAGTAAAGACTCAATAGTATTATTGGTCTAATATGAAGCACAATTGCTTGCGTCTTCTTTTTTTATTGTAGTATGCTTGATCAACAGAAATTGTATTTTTCTTTATTTCGGGAGTGGTTTTATGAAGAAGCAACTTTATTTGCTTATGTTAATTTCTTTATTTTTCCTTTCTAATAACGTTTATATCAATGCTGGTTCTGATCTATCGAGTGCGGCCTCAGGTTTGGGAGGGACTTTTTCTGGAATTGGTACGACGTTTAAGAATATTGGAAAATCTCTTTGGCAATCGCTTGGAAATGCTCCA
>JABGSX010000046.1 GCA_018647505.1 bacterium
AATCGCTTGGAAATGTTCCAGATGATTGGAAGTATAGTTTTCAAGTTTGGAACGATACAAACAAGCCTGTTTTTGGTATCTCTCAAAATATTCATAGTTTTATGGGTGCTAGAATTATTGGTGGTTTGCAAAAAATGGTTCCAGTATTGCCTTACTGCTCTACAGAGGACGCCTTTTATGACTTGCATATGTATATGAATATTTATATTTGTAAGGATTCTTTTGCTCTTAAATTGGCAACAGATTTAATGGGCATAGTTTTTGATGGTACTGAGGCAAAGGCTAAAAATGCATTAGGGATGTCAAGTGTTTTGCAGGCAGCTGTTAGTGTAGGGTTTTCTCCTATAAATTTGTTTGAAGGAATTGCTGATTATGAGTTGTTTTCTCACTATGCAATTGAAGTAGATGGCCTTTCTGATAGTAGAGTAATAATGGCTAATATGAGTAATAAGCTCTTTGAACAAGCAATAGATAAGGATCACCAAGCTGGTTTTTATGAACATTTTAGATTGGCGGGGGAGGTTCCTGATTTTTATCGTGCATATGAGCGTAATGGAGAAACAAAGGTTGAATTTCTATCAAAAAGATTTACGTCAACGACTTTTTCAGGAATGATCTACAATAATGCTGAAGCTCCTGTAAAAGTTTCTTTTGTAAAAGGTGGAAAGGCTTATACAGACATTAAATTGGATCCTGGTTCGTTTAATTATATAAACTCTTCTTGTGGGGATGGTTTTGACAAAAGTATGAGACCAAGTCTGTTTATTTTTGATTTGGAAGGAAACAATATTTTAGACACTGATATTAATGATCTTAAAAATAAGTCTAAAAAAGAAAATGATGCTGTTAAGTATGCTGTCAATTTGAACAAAAAGAACGGTACAAAGTATGCAATACCGTTAAGAAATGTTGGCCTAGGTGGTATTCCAAGCCCCGATTCTCGCCAGACTACGTCAAGTCCAGAGACATACGTGATTGAAGTTTATACAAAGGGAGCAGACACTTATAAACAAACAACAGATTATAAAAATGTTGGTTCAGCTGAATCATCGTTTGAATCTGCCATGCAAAGTACCGCGGCTCCTCCAGTTACCGTTGCAGCGCCAACGATTACGTCGACAACAACAACTTCTGGAGCGACCAACAAAGGGGTTGGTATTCAGGGAGTCAACACTGGAAACTTTGACCAACCAGTTGGAAATATGAGAGATATAAATCCTCTTTCTGTACATATATGGAACAAGTCGGCAGATCAGGCTGTTGCGATTGATTATACTGGTGATCCGTACGGCGCCGTTGATATGACAAAAATAAAGGGGGATTTTATCAAAACTGGAACAATTTATTATGATTATGATTGTCCAGTTTGGGTGGGATATGGTCAAGAGGATAACCCTGTTTTTGTTGAGTTGCCAAATGGTGAAGTAACTACGGTGGAACTTATTAGACCTCGTAGATTAGACCAAGATCCGGTGTACCCAACAGCGCAGGCGTTAGCAAGTTTAAAAACTGTGTATACCAATCTTAACACTATTGGTTATCGGTTTTTTTATATTGTTGCGTTTAATCCAGAGGCAACACGGGACCAGATAATGAGGTTTTTTAGTCGTTTGACATCTGGTTCAGATGCTAGCACAATCGGTCATGATGCAATTGATCCTCCGGCTATTGATAAACAAGATTTGGACGATTTATTGTCTGAGTCTAATTTTCTTCCAAATACAAAAGGAACAATTGATGATACCGCAGGATCTGGTGTTAAGGCGACAATACTAGCTTCTGACATTATTACTAGTTTTGGCAACGAGTCTGGAGGTTATTTGCACAGCAGCTTTGATTATTATTATACAATTGAGCCAAGTGTCGTTCAGATAAGTTATTTTACAGATCCTAAATACGGTATAGTTGCACCTTTTTTAAAAGATCCGGCAAAAAGTAATACTATGAGTCTTATAGAAACAGTTTCTGGTTGGTTGCATCACTATAGTTCTGAAAAAGAACAATGCCTTAAGGATGTTTGTGCATATATAAAAGTTAATGGAATTACTGATACGTCCAATGGAAAAACGTCCTTGTTTAAAAATGTGTCTGATGCGAGCTCTGTTGGTGGAAGTTGCCAGGATATTTTAAGTGTTACTGGACAAATTTTTTATGAAAATTTAATAGCGGGTCTTGAGCATTCTCCTAAGTTTGTAAGCGCTGCAGAAAAGATGAACATATACAGTCTGTCAAAGCCACCAAAGAGCTGGAAAGGAATCATGATGGATGGCAAAAAGGTTTCATGATTGTATTATAGATTGTTCTATTATTTTAGGTGGCAAATATATTTTTTGTAAGTTGTTGAGTTTTAGTAATTTATGAACCTTATTGGTAATAATTTTTGGATTTTTTGTTATCTTTTGCTGATCTAAAACATGAACAAATTTGTATTGTTTGGCTATGGAAATAGCGTTGTCTTTTTGGTGAGATGTTGTACCTGTTTGTAGCGGTATGGTGATACAAGTTTTTTTAAAAAAGACAGTCTCAAAAAGTGTTCCTGCTCCGGCTCTACATATTATCAAGTCTGCGGCCCTGTAACAAAGCTCCAATGACTTGTGATGGTCAAAAACTACAGATTGAATGTCATTTTTTTCGTAAAATTTTTTGCAATAATCGACTTCAGACCCAGTTTGATGTATAACTTGTGCATTATTTTTTAATGTGTTGGATAGCAGAAATATTTTGTGAATTGTTTCGTCTATAAATTTTGAGCCTTGTGAACCTCCTAGGACTAAGATTGTTTTTAGATTGTGCTGAATACCAAGTTTATCAATCGCATCGTTTTTTTTAATTTTTAAATCTTTTGTTGTAAATCTGACTGGATAAAGGCTTGGCGTACAAGTTTTTTTGATTTTTCTTTGAGATTCTTTAAAGCATATGTTTATTTTATTCGCAATTGGGGCCAAAAATGATATTGCCTTTCCTGGTTCAACATTTAATTCATAAAGCTCAATTGGAATGTTTAATAACTTTGCAGCAATACATACTGGAATCGCGATGTAACTTCCTGTGCTTATTATTTTTTCTGGACGGTTTTTAATAAGATGCCAAAGGCTTAATGAAAAAGAGGTGAAAAGTTGGAACAAAAATATGGGGAGCTTTACTATTTTCCTGCGTGGCACCTTGCATAAGCTTAAAGCCAAGTGCTTTTTGATATATTTTGTTTTTTGTACAAGTTGTTTTTCAAGAGAAGTATTTGTAGATATTAGGGTTATTAAATAATTTGGATTTTTTTGTGTTATTTTTTTTGCCAATGTGAAGCATGGAATAAGGTGTCCACCAGATTGTCCCCCCACAAAGCAAATATGATTAAGCTTTTGTTTCATTGCATCGCCTTAAGTAGTTTTTTAGAGCACTTTTGAGTTGTGGGTCTCTTATATTATTCAGGACTGTTTTATGCTTTTTTTCAAGGTGTAGCATTCGGTTTACAAAAATTTTCTTTTCATTTATTGTATTTTCAGTTTTTGTTTTTTTCGATATATTTTTAAATCGTAGTCGTTTGATTCGTGGTGTTTTCAAGTGTTCATTAATTATTGTCATTAATGGAACAGATAAAATATACAGTTCTTGCATCCAAGAAGAATCCGTAACTCCCAGAATGAGCATGTTGTCCATAATTTTTTCTATGAAAACCCTATCCCCGAGGTTTCCTATTATGCTTGGCCATGATTTTAAAAGTTCTATTTTCCAGTTTTCACCTGTGATGTGTGCGAATCCATGAATGAAGTTTTTAATAGGTTTCATTTTTAATTGCTTTTTTTTGTTTTCTTTTTTTTATCACAACATAGCAGATGAAAATGATTAGTCCAATTTCAGAAATTGTAAAAAATGCTTTGTGAAAGCTCTGATAAGGTGTTAGAGGGTAATAAGTATAAAACCATATTGGAATAATATATGAGCTTTTTGTCCACAACGCGAAGAAAAATATTATCTTGCGTAGATAAGTTGGTGGTTTTTTGCCAGCATAGTAATAAAAAAAAGGCCATAGCAAAAAGTATAAGAAATAAAAAATTGCAAAATATAACAAACAAAATGAAATGACCCATACAAAAAAAATTGTCGAAGTGCTTATTAGTGATTCAAAAACATGAATCATTATTTTTCCTTTTTAGCTTGTGTGTATCTGTAAGCCGTTATTATTGATATTATTATTATAGCAATCGCTAAAATTATGGGTGGTGCTGTATACTTTATGATTGTGTATGTGTCGACAAATTGTATTGCGGTGATTATAACAGTAAGTGCAATAACAGCGTAAAGAGAAAATAGAAAAAGAGGTTTTGTTGGTGGTTTATGAAATCCAAATACGTGTGATAATGTAAATATAGTTAAATACATGCTTCCAAACATTGTAAAGTAGGAGGCTATAATCCAAAACAGTGTCGTTACTAGCGCGTGTTGAATGCTTTCGAATATTATCATAAAAATCCTTTATCTTTTTTTAAATACGTGCAATCTTTGTTGAAAAAATAGTAAAAAGATAAAACCTTTGTCAACTACAATTGTAGGGAGATTACAATGGAAGATAAAAAAGATTTTGAATTTATAGAGCATACAGCGGATATAAAAGTTAAGATATACGGTGACACTTTAAAGCAGCTGTTTCAAAATGGTTTAGTTGCTTTATTTCAGACTGTTTTGCCAAAGGCGAAGGGTTGTTTTATACGGGAGGGCAGAGAGTTTTGTTCCTCTTTTCCTATTGCTAGAAAAATATCTGTTACATCTGGGACAAAAGAAACGTTGCTTATTGATTTTCTTTCCGAGGTGTTGTGTCTAATGGATACGTATGATGAGGCCTATGGAGAAATAAACATTCAAATTCTGTCTGATACAGAGTTGGTAGGGACTCTTCATGGTATTCCTGTTGCGTCATATCGTGGTGAAGATGTTAAGGCCGCTACTTATCATGAACTTTCAATAGATAAGGTTGGAGATACTTGGGAAGCAATAGTAACATTTGATGTTTAAATTCTTTTAAGGAACAACGATGGAAAAAATATCGTTGGAAGTTTTGAAGGAGATTTCAAAGCACATTTACGAAATTCCAAAATCGTATAGGCAGGACATGAGGGTTCCAGCCAGGGCTATTATGAGCCGTGAAATGTTGCAAGACGTGTTACAGGATAGCTCGCTGTGGCAATTGGTTAATGTTGCAAGCTTACCTGGAATTGTAAAATGTGCTTTTGCTATGCCAGACATTCACCAGGGATATGGATTTCCTATTGGAGGTGTGGCCGCGACGGATATCGAAAATAGCGGAGTTATTTCTCCTGGTGGAATTGGGTATGACATAAATTGTGGGGTTCGCCTTTTGTCTTTGCCAATTTCTGCAAAAGAATTAGGCAAGCATCTTGAGAAACTAGCATCTAGCCTGTTTTCGGCTGTTCCTTCTGGTGTTGGAAGAGGGGGAAAAGAAATTTTTAAAGGTGCACAATTGGACAGAATTTTGCAATATGGTGCATCAGAATTGGTCTCTATGGGATACGGAACACAAGGAGATCTTGAGTTTTGTGAAGAGGGGGGCTATATGAAATCTGCGGATCCGACGAAAGTATCCGAGCGAGCAAAGCAACGTGGACAGAATCAGATTGGCACCTTGGGGGCTGGAAATCACTTTTTAGAAGTTCAAGTGATACATGAGATTTTTGATGAAAAAATTGCACAGACATTTGGTTTGCAAAAGGGAAATGTGTGTATTATGGTCCACTGTGGCTCGCGAGGCCTTGGACATCAAACATGCTCTGACCATGTAAAAAATATGGTTTCCAATTTAGATAAATGGAAGTTAAAATTGGCTGATCTAGAACTTGCTTGTGCTCCATTTAATAGCAAGCAAGGACAAGATTATTTTGGGGCCATGTCTGCATCTGCAAATTTTGCATGGGCAAATAGGCATATGATTGGTCATCACATAAGGAATGTTTGCAAGAGTGTTCTTGGAGGCGATGTTTTGCTAAAAACAGTGTACGATGTTTCTCATAACATTGGCAAGGTTGAAGATCATGTTGTTGACGGAAAGGCGTGTCGATTGTTGGTCCATAGAAAAGGTGCAACCAGGGCCTTTGCTCCTGGAATGGTAGAAGTGCCACAGCACTATCGTTCTGTTGGTCAGCCGGTGTTAATTCCTGGGACGATGGGTACTTGTTCATATGTTTTGGCTGGAACAAAAACGGCGATGGACCTGACTTTTGGATCAACCTGTCATGGTGCTGGAAGACGGCTTTCTAGAACAAAAGCTAGAAAGGAAATTCATGTCGAGGTTTTGCGAAAGCAACTTGAAGGAAAAGGAATACTGGTAAAAGGTGATTCAAATAAAGGTTTGGCGGAAGAGGCGCCATTTGCATATAAAGATGTAAACGATGTTGTAAAAGTAATTCACGAGACAGGTATTGCAAAAATGGTTGTCAGGCTAAAACCATTGGTTGTTATAAAAGGGTAATTCTGTAGTAATAATTTTTTATATATTGGGGTTCTTGGTATGAAGAAAAGTTTATTTTTGGTTATATTGGTTTTACATTCGTCAGTTTTTTTTGCAGGACCTGATGTTCCGTTAGAAACAACAGATTTTTTTGGCGAAGAATATGGGCGAATAGAGGCTCAAAAGATTTTTGACGAAGCTAATAGGCGTGAATATTCTGACTTAGAATCTATTCGGATGGCTCGAAGAGAAGTTAACCGATATTTAATTTTTTTAACTGAAGAGCAGAGAAGATTGAATGATTCTATAATTCAAGGATTAAATCTAAATGAAAGATTGATTGTTTCTGAGAATGATTTGTTGAATAGACGTTTTGGTGAAGATAGTGATTTTGTTTTTGTAGATGAGGATAGTTCAGGTCCTATAACGCCACGGACTCCATCAATTTCTTCTCCTGTTTATGGCCAGGAGCCTCTTGAAAAAGAAGAGGAGCCAGAAGAAAGAGCTTTTATTAAAGATGGTTTAGAAAAGAAAGAGCCTGCAAAGTTTTTACCTCCACCTGGAGTTTCGGCCACGACAGAACCACCGTTAAAGCGTGCGGATTTCCTTCCTCCTGGAACGAAGCCTACAACAAAGTCTCCATTAGGTAGAAAGTGGGGTCGATAATATAAATTTTTTATAGAGTAGTCAGATTAGAAAATAGGTTTCGCCAAAAGATTTTGCTGCTTCCAGGCATGGGAGGGTAGTCTAGGATTTTTTTCAGGCAGTTGATTATCGATTCTGATTTGGTTGTGTTTTGGCCTGCAATAAGTTGGTTTTTTTGTTGCTTAGTCCAGTAGTGCATAATTGCGTCTGCAAGCTCCAAGCTCTCTCTTTCATGTGGCGTTGATTTGTCAAGCAATTGTAAAAAAGATTGTGGAGAAATATTGTCGAAGTTGTGTGTGAATATTTTGTATAACGGGTGCCCAATAGCTGGTGTTCCGTGCGATGCAAATATTTTTGTTGTACATCTTGATTTTATCGTTGGTAATATAGGATCTATTTTCTCGGTCAGAAGTAAAAAATGATATCCTTCAAGTGGTTCCTCTAAGGGTTTTAAAAGGCGATTAGAGCATGCTGCAGACAAAAGGTCAGCTTTTTCCAAAACAATAAAAAACAGTTCATTTTTTTCAAGTTTAAATGCAAGGGCATTAAAAATAACGTCAAGGTCAGCAAGAGAATATTGCTTTTCTGGTGTAAGCCATATAATTGCATGATGATTTTTTTGTCGTATTTTTCTGCACGTAGAACATGTTAGGCAGCCATTGTTGGTGCAGAATCTCTTTTGTAAAAAAACTTCTGTTTCTGAAACAAGATTATCTTTGGATCCAACCCAAAGCTGAGCGGGAGGTATGTTCTTTTGTGTCATAATATTTTTTGTTGTAATGCTTTGTAGGCCTCTTGTGTTAGCTTATCCTCAGACAGTGTTCCATCAAGAATGACAACATTTTTTTTGTTGGCAAAGATTGTGTCAAATCCGTTTATTACCTTATGCATAAAATTTTTGTATCGTTCTTCAAATACAGATGAGGCACCTCTTTTTTTCATCCTTTCAATCGCAATACTTACATCAATGTGGATGTACATAATGATTTTTGGTTGAATATTTTGTGTTACCCATGAGTTAATTGTTTTTATCTGTTCAAGATCAACGCCTCTTCCATAACCTTGATACGCAAGAGACGAGTTTCCCATTCTATCGCAAATAACAAGTTTACCATTTTCTAGTGCGGGAATTACAACTTTTTCAAAGTGTTGTGCTCGATCTGCTGCAAATAGCAAAAACTCCGTTTTGGCTGACACGTTTTTGTCAGATTCTTTTAATAGGGTGCTTATTTTTTCCCCGAAGGTTGTTCCTCCTGGTTGTTTGGTCGAAATAAAATCTAAATTTGTTTTTGACAAGAGGTTTATAAGGTTTTTAAGAAGCGTTGTTTTTCCACAGCCATCTGCGCCTTCAATTGTTATAAGGACGCCTTTGTCTTTTTTCATAGTTTTTTTCCTGATAAAATAAGATAAACTATGCATGTTATTTTTGTCTAGTATACCCCATGTGTTGTGTCATGTCTTAGGAGATTTATGAAAACAAATAAAAAAATAAAGAAGATTATAATTCAGCCAGGGTGCCTTTCTTGTGGAGCGTGTGAATTTCTAGCCCCAGATGTTTTTGAAGTTTCTGATATATCACATGTTAAGTCTGGGGTGGACTTAGATAAAAACCGTGAAAAAATACATCAGGCGGTTGTTGCGTGTCCTGTCGGCGTTATTGAGGTTGAAGAAGGGGGTGATGGTGAAAAACAGGTTTGAAGAAGAAAAAAAAATATTTAACGAATTAAAGCGGTCGGTTTTGGTAAAAGGTAAGGTTTTGCATGTTGCGCAGTTGTTAAAAAGAGCGGCTGAAAAATGGGGAAACAAAAAGGCGCTAATTTGCGAAAACGAGTCTATAACTTATCTGGAGTGGTATAAAAAGTCTCTAGCATTAACTAATATGCTAAAAATAAGAAATATAAAAAAAAATGATATTGTTTTGCTTTTGTTTGAAAATTCTCTGACTTTTTACATTTCTTATTTTGGAATTATTCAGGCTGGAGCAGTTGTTTCTCCATTGAATGTTTTTTTGAAAGAAGAGGAACTTGCACACATAATCAAGGATGCAAAGCCAAAGGCTATAGTGGTTAGCAATTTCTGTGCAAAATTGTTACCGTCCAAATGTTCAAGTGACATTTTTACAGAAGATGAAATTGATAAGTTGCAGGAATGCTTGGAGGGAGAAATTGTAACAACGGACGAAAATGATATGGCTGTTATGTTGTATACGTCTGGGACAACTGGTTTTCCAAAGGGGGTAATGCTGAGTTCTAGAAATATTATGACAAACTTGTTTCAAGGTCTATCAAGAATAGGGATGAGTCATGAAGATAGGGCTTTTGCCGTTTTGCCATTGTTTCATAGTTTTGCGCAAATCTCTTGTTTGTGGGCGGGTGTATTTATTGGCGTAACAGTTGTTATTGTGCCAAAGATTACAAAAAAAAATATATCTGATGGGTTACGCCATAAGCCTACATGCTTTATGGCTGTTCCTGCATTCTACGGTCTTTTGTGTTTGTTGAAAACAGCACCGATAGAGGGTGCAAGTCTGTTTATTTCTGGGGGTGATGCTTTGCCTTCAAAGATTAGTGGCGCGTTTTCAATGATATACGGAAGAAAGATTTGCAATGGTTATGGGTTAACCGAAGCATCACCGATTGTTGCAACCGATGTTGATGATAAAGCCTCAGAGTTTGGGTGTGTCGGGGAAACGTTGCCATATATTTCGTTCAAAATTTGTGGAGAAAACGACAAAGAAATGGCAGATGGAGAAGTTGGGGTTTTGTGGGTTAAGGGAGACAATATTATGCTTGGATATTACAACTCTCCTGCCGCAACAAAAGAGGTGTTACAGGACGGTTGGTTTTGCACCGGTGATTTGGCTTACATAAACCGTGAAAAAAAAATAGTCATTTGTGGTCGTGAAAAGGATCTAATAATTCACAGAGGCATAAATGTGTATCCACAGGAAATTGAAAATGTGTTGCTTAGCCATCCTGTTGTGATTAGTGCATCGGTTGTCGGAAAAGAAGATTCGGCTGTTGGCGAGTACCCTGTTGCTTTTGTCGTTCTTCGGGCTGGCCAGGAGGGTGATCTCGGGATAGAAACAGATTTGAAAAAAATGTGTTCAAAGCGTCTTGCCTTTTACAAGGTTCCGCGTAAGGTTAAAGTCTTGCATGAGTTTCCTTTAACTTCCTTGCAAAAAGTAAATAAAAAAATGCTTAAAAAAATGTATCTAGATAAAAAATGAAACACACAAAACCTATTGTTTTGCATGTGATATCAAGTCTTAAAATTGGTGGTGCAGAGAAGGTTTTATGCGATTTGGTAAGGACTCTAAAAGACGAATATGAAAATCATGTAGCCTATTTTCACGATGGTCCATTGATAGAGCTGTTACACAAAAGCGGTATACGCACGCATTGCATAAAAAGTAATTTTTGTCAGTACAATCCTATTCTCATTTTTAAACTGTTTTTCTATGTTCGTAGAGTTAGGCCAGATATTATTCACTCGTCTTTGTGGTTGGCAAATACAGCAAGTGTAATTGTAGGAAAAGTTCTTAAGGTTCCTACAATTTTGACTTGGCATAATAACCTTGATCAAAATGGGTTTTTTCGTAACATGTTGTCAAGAATTACATCTAGGCTTGCATCGTGCATTGTTTCTGTCTCAGATGAAGTTGATTGTGGGGCTAGAAAAATTTTGCGTTTTGTACCACAGGAAAAATTTGAGGTGGTGAAAAACGGGGTTGATGTTGAACAGCTGCACAAAGAGTCACAAGAAAAAAAAATTCAGCGCAAGGATGTTGGATTGTCAGAGGATCACTTCGTTTTAGGTTCTGTTGGTAGGTTTGAGATTGTAAAAAATTATTCGTTTATGATTTTAGCGTTTGCAGACTTGGTTAAAAAGAATCCGCGTATTCGACTTGTTTTAGTTGGTGTTGGGACACAGGAACATAAGCTTAGAGGGCTTGCCAAAAGTTGTGGTATTGGTGAAAAAGTTTTGTTTGTTGTTGGTAAGCCGTCTTCTTCGTATTTTCCATTGTTTGATTGTTTTACGTTGACCTCAACAAAAGAGGGTATTTCTATTGCTTTGCTTGAGGCGATGAGTTTTGGACTTGTGAGTGTTGTGACAAATTCTGTTACAACCCATGATGTTATAAGTAATGGAGAAAATGGAATTATTGTTCTAGCAGAAGACAAAAGAAGTTATGTTTGTGCTGTTGAAAGTGTTATTGAAAGCGAGGCTCTTAGGGCTAAAATTGGAAGACAAGCACAAAAAACAATAATTAATAATTTTTGTTTGGGTTCTATGGTCAGAGAATACAAAAAAATTTACAACAAAGTGTTAGATGATAAAAAATTATGTTGTATGTAAATAAATATTTGATTTTTTAAAAATCTTGCTGTACATTTATTTACATCTATAACAATTGATAACCTCCATTTCCCCTATCCGTGACGTTCTGTCTGGGTGGGGGTTTCATTTGCTAAGAAGAGTAATATGAAATTCTGCAAACATAAAAAACGTTTCTGTAAAAGTTGTGCCAAAGGTTCCAGGTCTCTTTTATTTCCATCTTTAATCATGTTTTTCCAGGCTGTTTTGTTGAGAAAAAAATTGTCTCGCGGAGATAAGACTCGGTGGCAAGTTGTTTCAAAAGTAGAGCCTAATCCGATAAAAACAACAATAACATGGGTTGGTCATGCAACTGTGTTAGTGCAGGTTGGAGGAAAAAATATTTTGACGGACCCGATTTTTGGGGCGCCGTCATTTTTGTTTCCAAGGATTAGTCCACCAGGAATATCTTTTGAGAATTTGCCAAAAATAGACTTTGTATTAATATCCCATAATCATCGAGATCACACTGATAAAAAATCAATTTTGGACTTGCAAAAAAGAGATGCCCCAAAATTCTTAGTTCCAGAGGGAGATAAGGCATGGTTTAACAAGTTGGGAATTGATAGTGTTGAAGAATTTATTTGGTGGGAGAGCTCTATCCATAAAGTTTTACAAGAATCATTGAAGTTTACTTTTCTTCCTGCTAAACATTGGTCTCAGCGTGCGTTATTTAAAAGAAATATGTCTTTGTGGGGTAGCTGGATGATTTCTCTAAAAGATCAAAATATATACTTTGGGGGAGATTCTGCATACGACCAATATTTTCTACAGATAGCAAAAGAATTTCCAAAAATAGATGTAGCCATGTTATCAATTGCGCCATGTGAGCCATCCAAGTGGATGAAAGATTCTCATATGGATCCTGAGGATGCTATAAAGGCATTTGGTGAACTAAACGCTAAACATCTAATACCTATTCATTGGGGGACTTTTTGTTTTGGTACTGACTGTTTTGACTATCCTGTTTTAACTCTGGATAAAGAAAGAGAAAGTATTGAAAGTGGTGCGGACAAACAGTTAAATATCTTGAGAGTTGGCGAGAGTCTCATTTTAAAATAATTCATATGAAAAAAAAATTACAAACATTGCTTTGTTGCTTTTTTATTTTTGTGCCGGTGCTTTCCGAAGATGGTAACATGAGCCCATGCTTTTCTAATGGGGTTTATCTCAATGACAGTACCGAAGATACTTCTAAATTTGCAAAAGCTTCAGCCCTTATTTTTGGGCATACGCTTTTGTCTCGTGCTAAAAACTTGCTTAGCAAAGGAAGAGTATATCCATCTATTGATGAAAAAACTCATTGGATCGAGAATAATACTATTGTTGTAGATAAAAGTGAAAAACCAATTGTCACTTGGATTGGTCATGCAACATTTTTGATCCAGATCGGTGGAGTAAACATTTTAACAGATCCTGTCTATGGGGATTTGCATAAAATTATGTACCAAAGAATTTTGCCAGAAGGTATTCCATTTGAAAAGTTGCCTAAGATTGATTTTGTCTTAATATCTCACAATCATCGTGATCACATGGATGAGAAAACATTGTCGAGACTTAAGCGCAATTATAACCCCACAATTCTGGTTCCAGAGGGAAATAAGACATGGTTTAAGGAGAGCGGATTTGAAAAAGTTTTTGAGTATACTTGGTGGAAAAAACACAAAGTAAGCTTTTGTGGTGTTGAATTTACTTGCTTACCTGCGCGTCATTGGTCCGTGAGAAATATACGTAGAAATGAGACTTTATGGTGTAGTTGGATGATTTCACATAACTATAGAAACATTTATTTTGCTGGTGATACAGCGTATGGAAAACATTTTGCTACTATCAAAAATGAGTTTAATAGAATTGATGTGTCGCTTTTGCCTGTTGCACCATGTAAGCCGAGAGAACTGTTAAAAGATCATCACATGGATCCTATTGATGCCGGTCGTGCATTTATAGATTTGGGCGCGCGACATTTTTTTCCGATGCACTGGGGTACGTTTGGTTTTGGGTCGGATTATTTTGATGATCCTATTATTCTTTTAAAAAAATGGAGCCAAGCAAATGAGATACATTTGCTTGGCAAAACAATTCATTATGCAAAGGTTGGTCAGGAAATTCGACTAGACTAATCCTTTTTCAATTTTTTCACGCTTTATTTTTATGTCGTCGTTTATATATTTTGTTTCCGAGTTTGCGTACAAATTTTTACTCAAATAGGCTCTTCCTGAATCGCCAAATATCATAACGACAACGTCATCTTTGCTTAAATTTTTTGAATATTCTGCAGCAGCATAAGCAACGGCTCCGCTGCTTGGTCCTGCAAGTACACCATGCTTAACTGCTAGTTTCTTACACATAGAAAATCCTTGTTCGTCACTGATTGGAAGTATCTTGTCAAGGATAGAGTGATTAAGAACTGGAGACTCAAAGTCTATTCCTATTCCCTCTATTTTGTATGGCTTAGGATTTCCTTTTGTGTTGTACCAAGAGTTTATTGTATCTATTGCAAAAACTTTAGCATTAGGATTTTTTTCTTTTATGTATAAGCCTCCGCCGCTTACTGTTCCACCGGTTCCGGCCCCAGCAAAAAAGTGTGTTACCGTGCCATTTGTTTGTTCCCAAATTTCTTTTCCGAGGGAAAGGTACATAGCTTTTGCATTTTCAACGTTAAAGTATTGGTTTGGCATACATGAATTTGGAGTTTTTTTGTGGATGGATACGGCCTGGCTGTGATAGCTATTTGGATCTTCAATGAGGTTTGTTCCAGGACACATTACCACTTCGGCTCCGTATGCTTTTAGAGTTTGAAGCTTTTCTATGCTGATTTTTTCAGATACTGTAATTATTACTTTGTAACCTTTTGCTGCCCCTATCATGGCAGTAGCTATTCCCTGATTGCCAGAAGAGGCATCTATTATTGTTCCACCAGGTTTAAGTTGTCCATTTTTTTCTGCTTGTTCGATAAGATAAATTGCTGGTCGATCTTTTACGCTGCCACTTGGATTTAGGTACTCAAGCTTTGCATAAAGTTGTGCTGGAGTTCCAAGATCTATTTTTACAAGTGGGGTGTTTCCTATAGCTGCCAACAAATTTTTGTACATCATAAAAGCCTTTCTGAATTAGTTTTTTAAACCAACACACTGTAACTCAAATAGACAAAAAAGTCATAATAATTTTTAAGAAGCTTTACTTTATTTCAATCCTTTATTAGGAATAATAAAAGTTGGTTTTTATTTTAAATAAAAAATATAAAGGAAAATGGTTTATATGGCTATGGAAAAAATATCCGGAAGGATAGTCACCATCGGGTTTTTTATGTTTATTCTTATTTGTTTTGGTAAAGCTTGTGCAGATGATATTTACAACAAAGGAATTAAGGAATGTGAGGCAAAAATTTTAGAGCTTTATTCGAAACGGCAGGCTTTACAAGTTCAGTGGCAGCGAGCATGGAGTGCGAAAAAATTTAATTTAGCCACAGAAATTACAAAGCAGATAGATTCTATTGTGAATCAAGTTGGCAAACTTGGAACTAAGAAAAAAGAATATGTCGAAAAGATATCTCGCGAGAAAAAAGATGAAAGCTCAAAGAATAATTTATTGATAACCATTTTTAGATGGGGGCTCATAAGGCTTAAGGATTCTGTATCTATAGGGAAAAAAAGTAATATAGCAAAATATCTTTCAGAAAACATAGATTTAGATAAGTATGAAAAAATAAGAAATGCCTGGAAAAATTTAGTTGAAGAAAAAGGACAAGTTTCTAAGGAAGATATTATTGAGTTATTTTTGTCGTATGGCTTTGAAAAAAGTAATGTATTTATTGATATGACTGATCTGACGAAGAAAATTGGTGAGCTTAAGAATTCTATTGGTCATCTTTATTTATTTAGCTCTGCGGTTAGGGAGCTTGTTTTAGACAAAAAAGGTATTTTGGAATTTGTAAATGCCTACACTGATACATCGGAAGATCTTGAATTATTAAATCGAGTAGAGACGTCGATTTTGGATTTTGATGAAGAATACAAGCAAAAGTATTTGGCAAATCCCGTTTACCATGAACATTTTTGGAGTCCTTACAGAAGTTCAGATATTAGTGACTTAAAGTTTTTGGCAAGCAAATATAATTTTAGTAAGGAAGATATTAATTGCATAATAAAACTTAGATCTATACCAGAATCGCAGAAATTAGAAAAGGTTGTTCTTAAGCTTAGAAGTATTATATATGCAAAAATGTTGCAAGAAGAAAAGTGTCTGTATCCACTTATTGAGAATATATTCGGTGCCGATGATGCACAAATTCGTAAATTGGCCTTTGAGTATAGTGGTGTTATACATGATTCTGAGTTGGATGATTCGAAGAAGCGGGCGTTACAAAAGGAGGTTCATGATATTTTGAACAAAACTGAATGGGGTAATATAATTGAGGATGTTTTTAACGTAGAAAGTACGAATGCGCAAATAGTCAAAAAGTCTTTAGATATAAAGATGTTACTTAAAAGAAGAAACTTGAATCATACTAATAATGACTTAGAATATTATGTGCCTGAAAGGAAGGCTCGGCATTCTGGTTTAAAATCTGGGTTTATTAGCCAAGATGTTGTGGGATTGTTTAAAGACGTTAAAAATTAGTGGCAGAAAAATCATATTTTGTTTGTTTTATCAGGGTAAATATTAGATAAAAGTTTTAGAATATAGAGGTCGTAAATGATTGATAAAAACACAATATACATTTTATTCATTGGTATTATGTTGTGCTTTTGTGACCAGCTATTAATTGGCAAGGAATCCGGTGTTCACAAGTTTGCTCCAATTACATATGTTGAGGAATCTGATGAAGAGCCTTCAGATGATACAGTTGGGCAGCCGGTGAACAAACTTTTTGGTGTTTCTAGACAGTCGCATTCAGAAGACGGTGATGGTTCTGAAGAGTTTGATCTTGATACCGAAGAATTAATGGATCGCAATGTTTTTGCTGTTGAGCTGGATTTTGGAGAATCTCCGCTGAACGAGACCTTGGATGGTATTGTCCAGGCAGGGAAGAGGGCTATGCAAATGGTTAATCGTGATTTGGTGTCGCAAAAAGCACATTGGATCAGCGAAGATGTGCGGGCGGCTCACAAAGAGCTGGAAACAGAAGAATATGCTTCTACATCAGGGCGATACAAGCCTTATGGGTTAGCCATTGACATTTCAACAGTTGTTTTAGGAATCCTTAAGCGAATGGTTGAACAGGTAAAAAGTGTTGGAACCTTGTGGAACTTTGCTTTTTTTTATAAAAGCAAAAAGAGCCAGGTCGCGTCTTAGTCGTTTTAAATGTTTTTGTAAAGCTCGATGTGTTCCGAGATCATCGTTTCTGTTTTAAAGCTTTCCAAGTCATCTTCGTAAAATGCCATTTTTTTGTGTGTCTGTTGGTTTGTGCTTATTGAATGCATTCCACCTGCAAGGCTCTTCCAGTCGTACTGTTTAAACAGTAAGCCATTTTTTGAATTTATAATTACATCGTGTATTCCGCCTGTGTCGTAAGAAATAATTGGTAAGTGTAATAGTCGAGCTTCGACAATGGCACATGGTAAGCCTTCCCATAGAGAGCTCATTACAAATGCGTGCCAGTTTTCCATGATGGATACCACATTTTCTTGCCAACCGTGTAACACAACAACGTGTCCGATCTGGTTTTCTTTTATGTAGCGTTCTATTTCTTTTCTCATTATTCCATCACCAATAATTTCAAGTTTTACATTAGGATTTTTTGTGTAAACCGCTTTGAAAGCTTTTAAAAGGTCTGGAAGATTTTTTTGTTGTTTGAAGCATGATGTTGTTCCGAAAATAAATGGTTTTCCATTTTCTGGGAACGGATTGGTTTTTTTCACTGGAATTGCAAACTTTTCGTCTTCAATTGCAGCTCGAATGATTGAATGCTTTTTTTCAAAGCGGGGAAATAATTTAATTCCTAGTTTTACGTCGTATGATGAAACGCAAACAAAATGGGTTGTAATTAAGCTAGTCAAAAATTCTAATACATAGTGAGCCACCCAAACCATTTTTTTTTGATGTGAGTGAAAACTGTAGCCGTGAACGGTATGTACAATTTTCCTTAGACCTGCAAACCAGGCCGCCCACCGTCCAACAATTCCTGCCTTTGTGCTATGTGTGTGTACAACAAGTCCTGGATGCATCTTTTTGATTTTTTTTATTTCTTTTGTAAGCAATAAGAAGTTTTTAAATTCATGAAGTGGATTAAAAACTTCTCGCTTGAATGTTGAAAAAAGTTTAACGTTTGGATTGTTTCGTACTTTGGAGGTTAGAGGACCTTCGTTTCCGGATATCAAAAAAGAGTGGTTCCCTGTTTTTTGTAGTCCTTGCATTAGAGATAGACAAACCTTTTGGGCGCCTCCTAGTTCCAATTTTGTGATAATGTAGAGGATATGCAATTCTTTTTTATTGCTCATAAATTCCTCTGGTCTCCTTATTATTTTTTATTTATTTACATTATCGTAATATTGCTATCATTAGAGAAATAAGCAATGCATAAATTGCACATGTGTCTATAAGCCCTTGTGCGAGCATGCTAACTCGGGATACTATCGGATGGGCATCTGGTCTGTATGCAATTTGAATACATGCTTTTGAGGCAACTTTTCCAGAACTTATTCCAGGAAAAAGGGTTCCTAGACCCATACAAATTCCGGCAGCTAGCATTGCGGCAATTGTTGTTATCATATTGGTTGTTGGTATGCTTATAATTGCAAGAACAAGGGATATCAGTAGTGCAAAAATTATGGGTGTTTCTATTATTGCTAAACTTATTATGCTGAATGTTAAAATTTTTCCGTAAACGTGTCTGTTTATTCCTATGCTTTTACACGCATTTTTTGCAAATATTGCAAGTCCTATTGCAGGCCCTATAGATCCAAGGCCGATACATAATCCGCTTGATAGATATCTTACACTGTCGGCCAAAGTAGTAATTGTAGCCGCCTGTGTTTTGATGAACAAGAGGACTAAAAAACTAAAAATTAGCGGGGATTGTATAATCGATTGTGTTAACAGAGTCAGGTTTAAAATTTTATTGCTAAAAAATGGCTGACGGGCTATTGAATAACATGATTGCTCAGTTGGAAACGAAGAAACAATTCCTACGATAAAACCAGAAAGGCCTATAGCCAAGGCGCAGCCAACTTCAGCAATGGCTACATAAAGAGCGTTGGTTTCTGGTAGTGGATTTCGGAACAAAATTATCGCAGTAAATAAACCAAGAACGGCAGATGTTTCTATTAGCGCTGTACCAATAATAGCCACTTTTCCTATAGCGTTTTGTGCGCTAGGCTGTTGGTTAATAGCTTTTAGTGCTGCAACACTTGCGCGACCTTCGCCTATTCCAACGCCAACGGAATTAACTCCTACGGCGAAGGCTATTGAGCAGTAGTGAAGAAGTTGGGAATAATCAATCATACATTACCTTTTTCTACCGTATCTTTTTGTATTGCTACAGAAAGATATGTAAGAGTAAGCATAGAAAATACAAATGCCTGTATGAATCCTTCGAATAATCCGAAAAATACTTTAACAGTTATATCTAGTGTACTCAATATACCGATACTTTCTAGCAAAATGGAGCCTTCTACAGCATTGTGATAAATTTGTGATATAATGGCTCCTCCAAAAATATTACCAAAAAGCCTGAAAGAAATTGAAACAACGTTCGCAAGCTTTCCAACGATATTTAGTGGGAACATTAGAATAAAAGGTGAAAAATACTCTTTTATGTATTCCCATAAACCATGAACTTTAACTGATTGTATGTGAGTATAGGCAATTGCAATGATTCCCATTGCTACCGTTGTGTTAAGATCTTGTGTCGGTTCATCAAGCCATGGTATTAATGATATGCAATTGCATAGAAGAATAAAACAAAATATTGATGTAATAAACGCAAAATACTTGTATTTGAAATTTCCAAGTATCTGGTTACACAAGTCGATAAACGTTTGGCCAAATGATACTACTAGATAATTTCCTACGCCGACTTGTTTTTTAAGAAAGTGACGGGAAACAATAGCTGCAACCAATATTATTCCGAGCACTACCCACGTGGATATTATAGTTTCTGCGTGTATGGAATAAAAATTTCCATGAATTCCTAAATACTCAAACGGTTTCCAGTTAGTGTATTTAAAGATTTCAATTGGTTTCATAAAAAGAGGCCTTTTTTATGAGGATTATCGTCCAAAATGACACCATAAAACCTAACGCTAACATTATAAAGTTGATCCAGGCAGAGAGCAATAGATAATACAAGATTAATGCCAAAAGTATTATCCTGAGAGCAAAAAACCCGAAAGATTTTATAAAAACTGCACGGTTAGAGATGTTTTTTTTGAAAAATAAAAGGGCTCTCTTCTTTTGAACTACAAAGGAGAGCCCGTATAATAACCCCAAAAAAATACCTGCAAAAAATGATGCGATATCTGAATATGGTAACATGTTTACCGTTATAATTTTTTAATACCCTTGTTTTCCCAATATTCTTTTATGATAGCATGAGAACCTGTGATTGCAATAAGGCCGTGTCTGTCGTCTACCAGTTTTTTTGCTATTTCGATAGCATCTTCAAAATTATTTGCTAATTTTGCTTTTATTTTAAAGCCTTTTACATCGTTTATAACAGTTTCAACGTCCCAAGATGGTTTGTATGATTCTCCAGGAACAGCCTTGGATATTGGACATACAATCAATTGACCAGAGGTTTTCTTGAAAAAGTAACGAACAGATTTAAGAAATTCTTCTGTTTCTAGACTATCTTGTGTACATCCGACAATAAGGGCAAGACCTTTAAGAGGATGTTTATAGTGGAGAAGACGGATTCCTAAAAGGAAATTGTCAAATGCGTCTATGTTGCTTGCGTTGTCCAATAAAATTGTTGGTTTTTCTTTTTCTAGTAATTGGAATCGGCCTGTTAAAAAGCTACCAGCTTCCTTCCAAAATTGTTCAACAGTTTTTCTAGGATTAAGTTCTAGTTCGCGTTTTGCCTCTGTTGTTGGTCTACCTCTTTGTCCTTTAGGTTTAACAAGAAGACTATTAGATATAAATGTGGCATCTTGTGTTACAAAATTATCGACATATGTTTGTGCGATTCTTTCTGCAAGAGCGGCACTTCTACCGTGTAATTGTTCAAACGGATATGGAAGATTTGCAAGTTTTCTGATAGGCATTAGCCATTTTCCCTTGCGTTCTTTTACAAGATCACTTATGTATTGAAGATTTAATTTGCTTTGATCTGCTGAGATTACTAGTGTGTCTTCTTTTACAAAGTTTAATGTCTCATCAATGTTGTTTTCCACTTCGGTGTTTGGGACATTAGAACCATCAGTTGAAACTCTTGTAATAGCTGTTATTTTTGGAGAACATATAGTCAACGGGTGCCATGAAGTATTTTCAGATACCTCTAATATAGCAACGTCAACATTTGTATTTTTAAAGTGCAACAGCGCCATCATGGTCAATACATCAATAGATTGTGGTTTTAGATTGTTTGTTTCTGCTGCATTGATAACTTCGTTTGCAATTTCTGTGAAAATTTTGTTCGGAACAGATTCATTATTGATGGCTATTCGTTCATTATATGAAAGAATATGTGGAGAATAAAAAGAACCAACGCTAATCTTTTCTTCTTGAAAAAGCTGTGTTGTGAAGTGGATTGCTAGTCCTTTGCCATTTGTTCCAGCAACCAGAATTGTGTTAACAGCTTTTGAAGGGAGTCCAAGAATTTGATCTAATTTTTTTATAATTTGTAGGTTTTCTTTTGTTCGTGTTTGCTCCCATCGGGAGTCGAGCCATGCAACAATTTCGTTATAAGTTCTATTGCTAGCAAAACCAGCTTCCTTTTTTATGTTTGTTTGTTTTGTAATAGTCATAATTTTTCCTAATTGTTTAGCTCTTACTACAACTCATAATACTTGATCATACAATATATTTTAGAAAATTAAATTTTTTCTTGCTCAAAATTAATTACTAATAAAAAACCTATTTTCAATCTTTTTCAGAATACGGTATAATACAAAATATGTCAAAATAAAAAATAATAACAATAAAATGCAAGAGTTTATTGACAAACAGGTTAAAAATGAAAAGTGATTCTTTAAGTTGGAAAAATAAAAAAGATATTGATTTTTTGGTTGAAGTTTTAAAGCAAGAAAATGTTGTGGCCGGATCTTCGGACACCGTTTTGGGCTTTTTGGCTCCGTTAACTAATTCTGGTTTTGAGAAATTAAATTTTCTTAAGGGTAGACAAAAAAAACCATATCTCTTGCTAATAGGTTCCAAAGAAAAATGTTCTAACTTTTCGGATTGTTGTAAAAATCCTGATGTTAAAAAAATTATTGATGCATTCTGGCCTGGCCCTATAACTATGATTTTAAAAGCTAAAAAAAGTTTGCCGCAGTTTATTACCTCTTCTTCTCAAGCAATTGCTCTTCGAATGCCCTTGCACAAAGGGCTGCTTAATTTATTACAACATTTTGATGGGTTGTTTTCGACAAGTATAAACAAGACTGGCCAGCCGGTATGCCAAAAATTTTCTGATATTGATGAACATGTTTTGAAGAATGTTTTACACTTAATTGGCGAAAATTCTGACCCAAAATTTGTGTATCCTTCAACAGCCTCTACCATTATTGATTGTACGGCTAGTCAGCTTAAAGTTGTGCGCGAAGGGGCAATAACTTGCGCGGAAATTGAGCGCGAGTGTGGTGTTCCTGTTGTAAAAAGATAGAGGAACTGTTGTTTTTTTGTTTGTGGTTTTTCTACATTAAATACAAGTGGTAAAATCATATCCAAAAGGGGGAGGATAAAATGAAAAGGGGAGTATCAGAAAAAGGATCATTTCTTATTGAACTCATGATTGTTGTTGCAGTTGTAGCCTTTCTGGCAATGTTAGCCGTTCCAAATTTAAGTCGTTTTTTTAATAGAGCAAAAAGAACTGAAGCTTATGTAAACTTGAGTTCTTTGTATGCTGCGCAAAAAGCTTACTGGGCAGAGCACGGATGTTATAGTGCGGGCTTGTGGGGTGAGAACGGTATTGGATGGAAGCCTGAAGGATATTCTGGCGGTGGAAAAACAGAAAAGTTTTATTATACGTATGGATTTCCTGGACAAGAGGGTCGAAATCATTTCACCGGAAAATTGGAAACAGGGGCTGTGGAGTTGAATAAAGGATTTGCTGGAGGTAAGAAGTTTTTGGCAATTGCAGTGGGGGATATAAATCATGATGGAAAGCCAGACATAATTGCGGTTAATGAAAACAATGATATTGTAATCTTGCAAGATGCTATTGGTTAAAGATTTTCACACATTCCATACCGACAAAAAGGGTCAGCGAGAGCTGGCTCTTTTTTTCGTAGAATACTGGATAATAATTTGTAACTTTATTTTTTTATTCAGCACGCGCTAAAAAAACGCGTGCTGATTTTAGTATTTAGTATCTATAATGTTCGGCCTTATAAGGTCCTTCTTTTTTGATTCCTATGTAGTCTGCCTGTTTGTCCGAAAGTTCTGTTAATGTTACTCCTACATGGTCTAAGTGGAGCCTGGCCACTTCTTCATCCAAAATTTTTGGAAGCATATATACACCAACAGGAGGGACTTCTTTGGCCAATGCGATTTGAGCTAAAACCTGGTTGGTAAATGAGTTTGACATGACAAAACTTGGGTGTCCTGTTGCGCATCCCAAATTAACCAAACGGCCTTCAGCCAAAACAAATATTTGTCGACCATCTGCAAAAGTATACCGGTCAACTTGTGGTTTGATTGTTTCTTTTGTGACATTAGGATTTTGATTTAATGCTTCAACCTGTATTTCATTGTCAAAGTGACCAATGTTGCACACAATTGCCTGGTCTAACATATTTAACATATGTTCATGGGTTATTATGTCACAGTTGCCTGTTGCAGTAACAAAAATATTTGCTTCTTCCAATGCCTGCTCTACTGTTACAACTTCAAATCCTTCCATTGCGGCTTGAAGGGCACATATTGGGTCTACTTCTGTTATAAGTACTCTGGCTCCGTAACCTCGCATTGATTGTGCGCATCCTTTTCCAACTTCTCCGTAACCACAAACGACAACAGTTTTTCCTGCAATCATTACATCTGTTGCTCGTTTAATTCCATCGGCAAGTGATTCACGACAGCCATAAACATTGTCGAATTTTGATTTTGTAACAGAGTCATTTACATTGTATGCGGCAAATAATAGGGTTCCAGCTTGTTCGCGTTGTAGTAGTCTGTGAACTCCTGTTGTTGTTTCTTCTGATGCGCCTATTAATTCACCAACAACTTTATGCCAGTGTTGTGCGTCTTTTTCTAGAATGTTTCTTAGTAGTTTTTCAACAACAATTTCTTCTTTGTTATCGGTGGCTATTGTTGGAACGTAACCATTATTGGCTGCAAACTCTTCAAGCTCATATCCCTTGTGAATCAACATTGTGGCATCTCCGCCGTCGTCTACAATTAGATTTGGTCCACTGTCGTCTGGAAAAGTAAGAGCTTGCAATGTGCACCACCAATATTCTTCGAGAGTTTCGCCTTTCCACGCATACACTGGGACGCCGGTTTTTGCTATTGCTGCAGCGGCATGATCCTGAGTTGAAAAAATGTTGCAACTTGCCCAACGAACATCTGCGCCAAGTTCAACGAGGGTCTCTATCAAAACAGCAGTTTCTACTGTCATATGCAAGGATCCTGTAACTTTTTGGTTGGCAAGGGGTTTGTAGGGGCCATATTTTTTGCGGGTGGCCATAAGGCCTGGCATTTCTTTTTCACCAATTCCAATTGCAAGTCTACCTAATTCGCTCAGATTAGGATCTTTGACTTTGTATGGAATGTTCTCGTTTATTTTATTTATCTTGTCTCCAAAAAGATTTGGAAATGCAAACGTGTAGCTCTGGTTTGTTGCTAGAGCAAAGAGCATTGCGAGAAAAAGAGCCTTTTTCATAAACATCCTTTTTATGATTAAAGGGTTATAATTATTTTATTCGTGGTAGGGACAATACCATTATTTTTTAGATTTTAAAAGAGGGTGTTTATTGATAAGTTTTTTTATGTTTGCTACAAGGTAAAATTAAAAGAATATTATTTAGGGTTTTGTCAGAATAACGCTTACAGGCTTTGTTTTTTATGCAGTTGTGTAATTGCTATGCTGCTACCATTATGCATAAGATTTGTTGTTTAAACAAAAGATACAAAATAGCTCCGAGTGCTAAAAATGGACCGAAGGGAATTTTAAGAGCTGCTATTTTTCGTCTGTGTATTATATACCCAATTCCGACAAATGATCCTAATATTGACCCGAAGAAAAGAGAAAACCAACATCCTAAAATTCCTAAGAAAGCTCCAATAAAACCAAGGAGCTCAAGGTCTCCTTGTCCAATGCCTTCTTGTTTGCGAAAAAAATAAAATATTTTTGAAACTACAAAAAGTATTCCATAGCCGCATATAAAACCTAAGAGACTATCTTTTAGGCTTATTGGTATCATTCCAAAGTAACTTGATAAAAAACCTATTGGGACCAAAAATAATGATGCAAAACGAGAAATTAGCATTGTTTCCAAGTCTGTTCGTATCGTTATAATCAGAGCAGATACAAATATGAAGGAAGGGATCCAATAATTTAGATTGGTTAAATTAAAAAGCATAGAAAGGGTGATTGTGGTTATAAAGTAGGTTGCAAACGAAAGAAGCTGATTGCTAAAATGGCAGTTGACAAAGTTATGCGTTTTTTTAATTGGTGAAATAAGATAATAGGCCAAGTTGTTAAGAACTATGCCCCACACAAAAAAAAGAGGTAAAAAGTAGGTTACAATTTGCCTTCCCTTTTTAATTTATCAATCAAATTATTAATTTTATCTTGTTTTTCGTGCTGAACGTCGTACTTAAATAAGAAGTTCGGAACATATCTTCCAGCAATTTCGTCGGCAATGGCTTTTCTCACGGATGGTTTGTAACATTTTAAAAGGTCCAATAAGTTGTGTTTAAAATGTTCTTCCCCTTCTTTTGTATAAAAATAAACGTAGCAAACGCTTTTGTCTTTGGATAGTTTTACGCGGTTTACCACAAGACCACTAAGCCGTTTATCATCAAAAGAAGCTCTTAAAAACAAGCTGGAAATTTCACGAAAAAGGACAGACTCTTTTTGAGCCCTTTTTATGTTGTTTACGTTTGAATGCTGCATCTAAATTAATACATTTGATTTGAAATTCTGATGAGATTTTGTTTAATAGCTCTCATCAATCGTTTTCTTCTTTTCTGTGTTGGCGGTTCAAAATAAACGCCGCGCTTCATATCTCTTACAACACCTTCGCGTTCAATTTTTTTCTTAAGCTGTCTTAATGCGCGATCAATGTTTGAGTTGTTAACTCTAATTTGAATGTTAGCTTTTTTCCTTCTTGACATACTGACGAAATACCACCTTTCTTGCTATACGTATAAGCAATATTTATAAATAAAATTCATTTTAATAAGTGTACGTTTTTTTGTTCTGCATGTCTATATTATGTCTGTACAAAGAAGAGACCCCGCTTGGAGTGGGGGTCTCTGTTCAAAATTATTAATAATAGTCTTTAAAAAATACCCTTTATAGAGAGCATTAAGGTGCTTGATTTAAATGTTTTCTTGCCTCTAACCGGTGTTTGCCACAAGAATCCAACATTCAGACTAGGACTTAAGTCGTAAGCTAGATTTGCTGTAATAGATTGTGATGTCCATGTTGATTCATCTTCTAATTTTTCAGGTATAAACGCAGAGTCTTCTGTTAGCAGTGTAATATTATCTTTTGTGTGGTGTTGGAAAACATACTGTGCATTTATTGATAGTTTGTCTAAAAAGTGGAATGCCCCTAGATGAGCTTCAAAGAATAAGTTTTTACCTGGAGCAATGCGAGCCGAAGTTGAGAATGGGAAGATACTGCTTTGGTATCTGTTTGTAGGAATAAACATTTTTGTAATATCTTTTTTGAAAAAGTGAGCTCCTCCTATTGCGGCTCCAATTTCAACAGTTTCTGCAAAATCTATAATTACACCACAGGTTGTTCCTATAGAAGCGTGCCCGCGGTTGCCGGTTGAAATTGAGAACGCTTTTGTATATTCATGGTTGCTTGCGGTGCCCAACGATCCTTGTATCGATGCGAATGGCAAGAAAATTAGATGAGGCCAAACCTTGCTACCCTTGTTGCGTTCAAATGGTTTTTTCCAAAAAACCTCAAGTCGAATATCTTCCAATCCGTTTACGTTGTATTCTTCAATGTCCAGGCCTATTTCTGCCGCAATGTCTTTGTATTGGTTCATCAAAAGAGTGTTGGCATTTGCAACGTCGTCGTCTGCATATAAAGTTCCCTTAGTCGACAAGTTTGAAAATTCAACATTTGAGCACATAATATCAGAAACGCCAGTTTTTACAGAAACGCCAAAATGATCAGTAATCCTACCTTCTATGTCGAATCTTATGCCAATTTTTCTGTATTTACCGCTTACAGAGAAAAATCCAAACTTTTGCGTTGCGTCATTGTACTCATCTTCGTTAAATTCTGCGGCACCACTACCAAGCGCGTTAAATGTTTGTGTTGAAGCGGCTGTAAGCTTATCCCCAAGAGATTTTCCTGTTGGAGGATTTCCATATAAAAGTCCAATCATGTTCCATCCACCACGCATGTTCCACATAGATTCTGTTGTGTCTCCTGCGTCGTTGTAACTTGAACTTGCGTTTTGGTAAAAGACAGATGTTCCAAAGTTTAATCTATCTTTTCTTTCAAGGTTTCCACCTTTCATTTTTTGTACGCTAGCTCTTTGCAAGTATTCTCTTGCGTAGTCGGCTGAAAAATGAGGATATGGATCAGCTTGGTTCAATGCTGTTTCTGATAATAACAATCTGTTGTGTGCGATACATACTAACGCGACAAACAATACTCTAAACAGGGCCTTTTTTGCCATTAGATTCCTTTCTTAACCATTACCACTTTCTAGGCTTTTCAATGCAGCAGATTTATAACTTATACCATTGAGTATAAGTTATAAATCGTTTACGTTATATCGTCAATCTTTCTTATATTAATTCGCTTGTAATTCCCTCAACGGCAAACGCAATAATAACAAGCGATGTTAAAATTCCAATTATTGTTTTTATGTTTTGTTTTGATTTCCATTCTGACTTTAGAGTCAATAATGTGATCATTGATGTTAGGTAAGCAAAAACAATAAATAGTGCAGTGAAACAGAAGAATAATTTAATATTTTTAAGGAAGACAAAGCTTGAAAGAATACATAGGCCGACAAAAAAAACGGATGTTTTTGGATTTAAAATATTTTTAGACACAATGTATTTTGTAGTTTTGTTTTTAAGAAGTTTAGCAAGTGATAAAAGCAATCCACTTGATGACCATATCGTTGAATGAATTGTTCCTAGAACGGCCGATAAAGTTGAAAGATGAATTCCTTCAATAATCCAGTAAGAATTTGGAAATATCTGTGCCAATATTGATGGAATTGGAATGTTTGGATCTGTGAACAAATTCAACGGTGTTGAAGCTATTATTGATACTGTGAATATGAAGTAAATAATGCTTACAAGGATTATTGAATATGTAACAGCCTTGGAAAGATTTTTTTCTGGTTTTGAAATAATTGAAAACAGTGAGGTTGTACACTCAAATCCAAAGAAACCAAAAATAACCGGCTCTATCGCTTGCAAAATATTTACAAAACTAAAATTTGTTTTAGGGATTAAGTTTATGTGGTTGAATTTTGTAAGGCACATTATTGTTGCGGTTATTAACGGGAATACCGTGCAGCCAATAAGAACATATTGTCCAGCCTGAGAGAAAACGACCCCAATTGCGTTAAACAAGGTTAAAATTAATAACGTGCAAAGTCCTAAGTGATAAGGATTTATACCAGGGAAATAGTGGTGTAAGTAAATTCCTGCCATTTGACACAAGAGACCCATTGCAATTAAAAGACCAACAAGGTAAGCTCCGCTAGAAAGCACTCCAATAGCGTGTCCTCCCCATTGTTTTGCATAAACATAAAAAGAGCCTTCTTGTGGATAAAGTTGAGTGAGTCTGGCAAGTGAAAGAGCAATAAACCATACGGAAAAAATTACGAACATGTATGTTATCAAACCTGTTGAGCCTGCGGCCATGGCCAAGCTTGCTGGAACCATAAAGATTCCCGAGCCTATCATAGCATTCATACCAATTATTACCGCAGTTACAACCCCAATTTTATTACTTGTTGCAGACATTTAATTTTTCCTTTTCTAAGTTTAGAAATGTATTTTTTTAGTATATTACTGTTATTGAGCACAACTTTTAAATAGTTTAACAAAATTAATAAACTATTTAGGATGTTTGATTTAAGACAACAAAGATATTTATTTTTTTGATGGGAGGAATTTTTCGGGGGAGCCCCCGAAAAAGAAACCATAAAAGAAAAGATTGTAAGAGATTTGCTGTTCGCTTATTTTGCGTTTCATTTTTTCCTTATTTCCAATTTATTTACTACAATTAAGTGTATTGGAGTTGCAAAAAATATCAAACAAAGTTTAAGGGCTTTTATGCATAAAATGTATGGTGTTTATTATCAAGCGATGGTAACACGTAGTGAATGTGGTTTTTGTGTCGCTATTCTTAGAAGTTTGGGCCATGTTGTTTTTGCGCGAACGTTAGACAAAGAAAAAAGCCTTTTTGAATTTTTTCTTACGGAAGGAACAGAGCCTGAATTTGTTGATGTTGCAAAATGGCTTGAAGAAAATGGGGTTTTGTCTTGTATTAAAAAGATGGATAATCGCTTATCTTTTGCTGGCCAAGAGGTTTGAGATTCTTTTAGGATAAACCAATCGTAATTATATTTTTTTCGCTTGCGTTTTATACGCTCTCTAGTTGGCTGTTTGTAGCGTGTTCTGCGCATGCATTGCCTTTATTCTAGAAAAAATGTAGCATAAAAAAAATATTGTTATGTAACTAAAAAGGGAGCTGTTTTATGAATCGCGTGGTATCAAAGTCATTGATATGTTTATCGTTATCAATTCTTTTTTCGGTAAGTTTGTTAGCTATAACAACACCGTATGATTATAGACAAAATAATTTTGTGTTGCCTGGACATACTGATTATGTGGTTTCTGTAACAGCAAGTCCAGATAATACAAAAGTTGCAACAGCATCAACGGATAAAACAGTGAAAATATGGAGTGCAACAAATGGAGCGTGTATTGCCACTTGTAAGGGACATACAGGTGGCGTTGTTGATGTTAAATGGTCGCCAGATGGAACATATTTAGCAACAGCCTCTAGAGATAAAACAGCTCGCTTGTGGAATGCTTCAACAGGTGCTTTGATGCGGACATGGTCTGGTCATACAAATGCTGTAAATGCAGTTGCATGGAATTCGGCAAGTACATATGTTGCAAGTGTTTCGAGTGATAATTCTGGAAAAATATGGAGCATAAGTTCAGATACAGCAGCATCAACTCTTTCAGGTCACTCAAATGCAGTTACATGTGTTGATTGGTCGGGAAATTATATTGCAACAGGATCAAATGACAAAACAGTAAAGCTGTGGAATGTGGAAGTAATTTCAGAAACAGAAACAGCCGCAAGTTCATTAACAGATCACACAAACTTTATTAGCGTTGTAAAATTTAGTCCAAGTGGAACATATCTGGCAAGTGGATCATCAGATAGAAATGTTAGAATATGGACGGTTTCAACAGGTGCATCATATAGCTTGGCATCAAGTCATGCTGGTAGAATAAATTCAATTGAATGGAGTTCTGACAGCGCAAAGTTTTTGTCAGGGTCATCGGACAAAACAGCAAAATTATGGACGTTAGCTTTAACAACAGCAACACTTTCAGCAACTTTGTCTGGCCATAAAGCCTCTGTTAATGATGTTGCTTGGTCTTCAGATGATAGTTTAATTTATACAGTATCAAGTGACAATACAGGAAGAAAATGGAGTGCGAGTACATACAAATGTACGGGTAAATTGGTTGGACATACTAGTTCTGTAAATTCAGTTGCAGTTTGTGGAACAAAGGTTGTAACAGGTTCAAATGACAATTCTGGCAGACTTTGGAAAGGATCAACAGGTTCATGTTTATATGTTCTTGCTGCACATGCTGGATTTAAAGGAGCGGCGCAGTTTAGCCCAGATGGAAGTTACATTTTAACCTGTACAGATGGAACACGGGTAACAGTATGGAATTCCTCAACAGGAGTATATTCAAGTTCAAGCCAATCATCTTCTGGGTATATAGAAACAGTTAC
>JABGSX010000047.1 GCA_018647505.1 bacterium
AAGTCCAAACCGATGACGGCGAAACAATAAAAACTACATCCAATCAAAAATTTTATAATGCAAATTTGTCAGACTGGATTGAAGCACAAAAACTTTCGCGTGGAACGGTTCTCATGGGGTTTGAAAGTAACGCAACGGTATTGTCGGTTGTTCAGGCAGAAGAATTCTGTGATTATTTTGCAATAGCTATAGAGCCATATACAAACTTTTTTATAACAAAGAAAAATATTTTAGTTCACAATTTTGGTTTATCCGCAATGGTTCCAACCATTATCAGGTCAGCAGGAGTTGTAATACCTGCTACTATTGGTGTGGTAGAAAAATATTTATCAGGGAAAAAAAGCAAAGAAGAACCGTTTCCAGGCCTTTTCAGAAGCAAAAAAGATAAGCTAAAGAAGGAAAAGAGGCAACAGCAACAAGAAAGAACTGTAAGTGGATGTGGATTTCCTCCACCGGAGGATCCAGATAAAGATAAGTATGAAAACAATCCTAAACACCATAAAAATGTTAGAGGTAATATAAGTACTCCTCCTAAGTTTGGTCAAAAGGCTCTTGATAATTCTTTGTATGTAAAAACAAATGATAATGGACTACAGGTTAAGATAGGAATAGAAGATGGAAAGATTATAGCTTTTCATGAACATACAAAGGGACATTTTCATGGATATGTAAGACCATGGAAAGAACTCACTCGAGATATGAAGGAAGCTTTGAGTATTGCGCGATGGATAAATCATAGAGGAAAGATATTAATATGATTAGTAAAAAGTTTATTACATTGATACTTAATGATAATCAAAAGATAAAAATATTAGTTTCAAATAAAAAAAAACCAATTCTATGGTCAGATAGAGGATATATAATTTTTGAGGAAAAAGATCGAAAGCTTAGGATTTATTCAAATAAATTTATTGGATGTGCGTTGGATGATTTTTTGCGTATTCTTATTTCTGCAGAAAATAGACGGCTTGGGCTTCATAAATCAATCAACCAAGATATTGGGTATTTATATAATCAGTTTGGTGAGAATCGTGGAGAGTTCGCCACAATTGAAGGTTCTTGGATTGGCTTAATGTATTCGGTCTTTGACACAGAAAATACAAAAACTTGGATTTATAATGAAAAAAATAAAATTGTAATTGAAGTTACACCAGCATATGAGTGGTATCTTCTGGAACCAGAGGATCGTGCAGAATACCCCGACTTTGTGGAATATGATGAATTTATAAAAGACTATAAGCCAATACTTAAAACTTACATTGATAAATCTACAGCTAATGAATGGATAAAAATTATAAAAAAGGCACAAAAAGATATAATAATTGAAGGGCAATACTTTTCGATTTCTGAGACACCTAAAGAGTGAATTATATAATTAAACTCTAGACTTTTTTTGCTTAGTTGTTGTAGAAGTATGCTATCTAAAATTGTATAAAATTAAGGAAAATAGTATGAGTGATAAGTCAAAGTTGATAAGTATTATTGTTGTTGCTGTTACATTTATTACTTTAATGTATTTTTTTGATAGTCATAAGGGAATGTTTTTTTGGGAGAGAAGTATGACAAAAGACTCTGTAAAACATGTAAATGTTGGGGATATTAAAGTTGGATATCGTGAGT
This sequence comes from bacterium, assembly GCA_018647505.1. Classification (GTDB taxonomy): domain Bacteria; phylum Babelota; class Babeliae; order Babelales; family JABGSX01; genus JABGSX01. Next base: position 1,621 of record JABGSX010000047.1, read on the forward strand.
ATGGTTCTGGATATCCTTTGATTATGATTATTGGTTTTGCAAGTTCTATGAACCTTTGGGAGCAATCTTTTATTGATCAACTAGCAAAACACTTTCGTGTAATTATTTTTGATAATAGAGGAATGAATCAAACTTCTTCCGGAACGAAAGATGTTACAATAAAACAGTTCGCAAAAGACACAGCTGGTTTTTTAAGTGCTCTTGGCATTGAAAAGGCGAATCTTTTGGGATGGTCAATGGGTTCAATGGTAGCTCAAGAGACTTTTTTCTTAAATTCCAAAGTTGTTAACAAACTTGTTTTAATCTCTTCAGAATGTAACACAAAAATGTTTCCTACAAGCCAAGAGGTTGTAAATAAACTTATGGACCATTCTGGTACTCAGGAAGAACGTGGTCAAAGAAGTATTTCTTTATTGTTTCCAGAAAAATGGATAAATTCGAATTCTGACAGAATTAAGAGTATTTTTTATAGAAGAAATTTGAGTGCCACAGATAAAGCAATTATATTTAAACAGCAAAAAGCAATTGAGCAATGGCCAGGAACTTGCGACAAACTTTCGCAAATAAATTGTCCTGTGTTGTTAATAACCGGAGACAAGGATGTCATTGTTTCACCACAGAACTCTAAATATATGGCAAAAAATATTAAAAATTCTAAACTTTTGGAAGTCGGCGGAGCAGGACACGGGGTTGTGTTTCAGGACCGAGATAAGGTTGAAAAATCAATTATAAATTTTTTAAATAATTAGAATCCAAATGGTGATGATGGCCGGAGAAATATTGGAGACGGTGATCTTGCGACTTCTGGAGAAAGTCTTTCTTGTGCTGTTTCAATTATTTTAGCCGTGCACGGTTCTAGGCTTCTTGGATTTATAGACCAAATTAAGGATAAAAGATCTTCTTTTGCATCTGGTGTTCCATTTAATATTATTTCATTTAACAGAGTTAGTTGGAATAGAAATGAAACATCAGGTGAACTTATCATCATTTTCAGAGGAGAAGATTCTTTTTCTGGTGAAACAACATAGCTACGCATTAGAGAACGCAAGTGTTCATCATTAAATAGACATAGTTGTGGTATAAAGAAAAAAGGTCCCAAAACGGTTGCGTTGTTTACAGCATCGCTACAATCACAGTGTCCTTGTGATAGTGTTGTTTTATATTCAAGTTTTTCTAGTATTAATTTTATAGAACCTATATGGTATGATCCTGCAAATACAACTATGTTTTTTTTAGAATTTTCTTCTTTTAGGATTTGATAGATTGTTTCTATTTCTGGGCAAAAAAGCATAGTTGAGCATAAAAACATTCTTTTTGTGTGTTTTAATATTGATGGAAGTATTACTGCAAGGCTTTCTTCTCCTAATATAGATTTATAAATTGGGTTTAGTATTGGACCAAGAATATCTTCATTGTTCCTGCGAATAGTGAGTAGCTTTTCTTTAAAGGCATTTCGATTTAACATAAAACTATGTAAAGAGATTTCTCCAGTTGTAGCAATCTCAAAATCTTCGGCCGATCTAGTTTCATCTATGTCTACAACGTTTTCATTTAAAAGAAGAGATAGTAGAACACTTTGAGCTGGACAGACTCCGGAATATTTTGCTTTTTCGGCTAAAAATAGAAAAGGTTTTTCGCTTGCTATGCTTTTTTTTATTTCTTCTTGTATTACGTAAGCTTGTTGGGTAGCACATAAGTTAAGAGGAACGTTGTGTATATAGTGTTCATCATACATAAGGTGCCAGTCGCTATAAAGGAAAATAGTTTGGTCTCCTTTTTCCAAAATATCAACCTTACTTATTATTCCATGTATGTTAGGAATAAAAAAACACAAAAAAAGCAGTAAATGTAATATTTTTTTTCTCAATACAATAACCTCCATTTTAAAAGTACACACACTTATTGTATTACAAATAGAAAATATGTCAAGGTTTGTTACTGTTTTTTATCGTAATGTGTCTCTACGTAGCATCTTAGCCATTTTGGCATGATTTTGTTTACTTTTTTTTGATTAAGTATGTAACATTGTTTTGCGATAAAAGAACTAAACATTTTAATTGGGAGGGTAAATGAATGCCTGAAAAGAAAGACAAGATTTATGTTATAGATACTAATGTTTTTCTTTATGATCCGTTATCTTTGTATGAGTTTGATGGTGAAACAATTGGGATTCCAATTAGTGTTATTGAGGAACTGGACTATTTTAAGGAAGAAAAATCAAACCGTGGTCGCAATGCTCGTGAAATAACTAGAATTTTAGATGGGCTGAGAGAGCAAGGACGCTTTGCAGAAGGTGTAAAGCTAGAAAATGGTTCAACTGTAAAGGTTGTTTTTATTGTTGAGCAAAATGGATATCCAGATTTTTTAAAAAGGGATATCGGTGACAATAAAATTTTAGCTACGGCGTTTTGCTTGAAAAAAAGAGGTTACGACGTTCGATTTATTTCCAAAGATTTAAATGCTCGGGTAAAAGCAGATGCTTTGGGAATTAAGGCCAGAGACTATGTAAATAATAATTTTGTAGCAGAGGACCAATTTTATAGAGGATGGGTAACATTGGAGGTCCCATCTGTTGAGTTAAAAAAAGATATTCCACCAGCATTAGTTGCCTACAGTTCTGAATTGCAATTGAACGAGTTTGTTTTGGTCCAATCACGTAGTAACCAGTTTAATAACAAAATCTTTAGATTTTTGGGAAACAAAAATTTTAAACAAATAACTTCGCCAGATTTAAAATGGCAGTTTACCCACAAGAATCCACAACAGGCTATGGCGCTTGATTTGTTATTAGATGATTCTGTTCACCTTGTAAGTCTGTTGGGCCCAGCGGGAACAGGAAAAACCTTTTTGACATTATTGGCTGGATTGCAAAAAGTGATAATTGAAGACGTGTATAGGAAAATGCTAATATCAAGGCCGGTTGTGCCGCTTGGCGCAGATATTGGGTATTTGCCTGGGGATATGGCAGAAAAATTACAAAGCTGGATGCAGCCAGTTTATGACAATATGGATTTCATTGTAAATTATTCGCGTTCACCGCAACATTTAAAAGATGTTCTGCGGGAAGAAAGTTTTGACGTTAATGGAAAAGGAAAGCGTGCTGCTAAAAAGCAAAAAAAATTAGTCAGCCATATTCCACCACTTGATAAATTGATTGATGAAGGAAAGATGAGTCTGGGTGCAATAACATACATGCGTGGTCGTTCTATTCCGTACCAGTACATATTAATTGATGAAGTTCAGAACTTAACTCCTCACGAGGTTAAAACTTTAATTACACGTGTTGGACAAGGAAGCAAGATTATTTTGGCTGGTGATCCATACCAAATTGATTCCCCTTATTTAAATTTTTCAAGTAATGGTCTTGTTGTTGCGTCAAACAAATTTAAGGGGCAAAAAATATTTGGCTCAGTTTTTCTTGAAGATAGCGAGCGCAGTGAGCTAAGTCGTCTTGCAGGGGAGCTTTTATAATTGTTATATTATACAACTTTGACGACGGCTTGATTTTCTATTTGTATTTGTTATAATGATTGTATCGACTTGTAACTTTTATATTGCAAATTTTATTGGGGAGATTTTTTATGAAAAAGTTTTTAATATTATTGGTTTCTTTAGTTTTTGTTTTGCCTTGTTTGGGTGCTTGTGAGCATAAAGACGGCGAATTCAAAGAAAGCAAAAGAGAATCAAGACGACGTTTTTCTGATTTGGATCTTGCAAACGAAGTTGAAGCTCAATTTTCTGATCATGTGCAAAAGATACCAAGAGAAGATATTTATGGGACTTTGGGTGCTAATGTTTCAGATGATTGGGAAGGAATTTTAGATCTTCGTGGTATTTCTACTCCACACTTTTTTGAATTTCTTTCTTTGGCAAGACACTGCTACGGTGTTAGTCCACGTGATCCAGAGGGAAGAGACTCTGTTCTGAGGGAGATTCTTCTTGATCGGGATATAGCAGAGATAAAAGAATTTATAAAAATTGTTGAAGAGCTAAAGATGTACGCTTGGGAATATGTTGTTAAGCGTGTTGAGCGTGAAAAAATGGTTCCGGCTGCTCCGCGTGTTGCCGATAGAAAGGGTCATCCTCAGGTTTCATCTGGTGCTGTTCCTGTTGATAAGCGTGGGAAAAGGGCTACAGACAAAAAAGTTCCAAAACCAGGTGCAAAACAATCAAAGGATTCTAGAGGTGTTGCTCCAGGAGTGTCCTCGCATTGGACATCAAGGGGTCGCTCTGGTGGTATAAGAGGTAGACGTTAGAATTAAATTGTTTAAATGTAGGTTATAAAGAAGATATAGATGGAAAAAGGAGTAATAACTAGTTTTTTGTATCTATGAAAAAAATCAAAATTGTGCTAAAATAACCTTTAGTTAAGGTTGCTTTTTATGATTTAATGGAGGTTGAATCACATGAAAAAAATATTTTTATTTATTTCTATTTTATTGAGTTTAAAAGTTTTTGGTGCGGCTCGTTTTGATCCGTCTGATAGCGTTGTTGTTGCACGCCCAGTACAAAAACAAGCTGAGAGCTTTTCATCGCTCAATGTTGGTGAGGCCAGTGAGCATGATGAAGTTGAGGTTTTATTTTCTGACTATGTTTGCAAGATAAAAAAGGCGGAATTAATGTTGTTCCAGTCTTTTGCTATTGATACTGCAATAGGGCGTGGCGACAGAAGTATAGCATTTAAAACTCTACCCTATGAGCCTTTTCATCTTATTCTTAATGAGTTTTTGGTTCTTTGTGCTGATAGTAGTAGAGGGTTGTCAGTTGAAGAAGAAATGCGAAACATTCTTCTTAATGTTGAATTTTTTAGGAATAAAATATACGACTTTTTGTTTGTTGCAATGCAGACGCAATCTTCTTTTTTAGAAAAAATTATTGCCGATATTATTGTGTTACGGTGGACCACAGGTGATAGTCTTAATGATTTTGGTGGTGACGATTTTGTATTGCCAGACCACCTACAATACTCATTTCATTTGAATAAAAAATTAGATGATATTATTAGGTCCAGTTTTTTACCTCCGTGTGGTACAGATGTAGCAGTGTTGGCTGATGTGCCAATAACTTTTGAACAAAAAGTATTATTAACGAAGATATTCACGGGTTCTAGGTTTTCTGAGGAACAGTTACGTAATTTGTATCCGGTATATACGAGTCTGGATGATTTAATAAGGGCTTCTGTGCAGCCCGTTGGTTTTGTTGCTGCACCAGGATTAATACGGGACAGAGCGGTTCTAGAGGCCAGAGCGCGCAGAAGATCTGAAATAAAAGAATATTGTGTTGCTGGCGGAATTGGGTTTACTATTGTGGCATCGCTTTTGATTGTCGCTAGATTGATTAGTCGTAAGTAAAAGATTTTTTTAGGTTTTTGATTTTTTTCAATTACTTTCTAAAGTACCTGGTTATGATAAACTGAGTCGTTGTAAAATAGGCTATGTTTTATATTTCTGGGGAAGGTGCGATGAGAGTCAAGATCAAATCGATACAAAAAAAAGATGTTGGTAAAAAGATTGAAGTAAAAGGGTGGGTCCGTTCAGTTCGTGATCAAAAAAAGTTCGCCTTTATTGCCCTTAACGATGGCTCTCAGCTTGCAAATTTACAAATTGTTGCAGACTCAGATATCCTTGGTTATCAAGAGATTATTCCTCAAATTTCAGTAGGGGCAGCAATTTCGGTTTTAGGCGAGGTTGTTGAAAGTCCAGGGGCAGGTCAAACGATTGAATTAAAAGCAGAAAAAATTGATGTAATTGGTCTTTGTCCAGGCGAAGATTATCCGCTACAAAAAAAACGACATTCTTTTGAATTTCTAAGAACCATTGCACATTTGCGACCAAGAACAAATACGTTTGGTGCTGTAATTCGTGTGCGCAATGCGCTTGCTTTTGCAACGCATAAATTTTTCCAAGAACAAGGATTTTTATACATTCAGACTCCAATCGTTACCCAGTCAGATTGTGAAGGGGCTGGTGAAATGTTCCGTGTTACAACATTGGACATGGAAAATCCTCCAAAGGATGACAAAGGCAAAATTGATTATTCACAAGATTTTTTTGGTGGAGAATCATTTTTGACAGTTTCTGGTCAGTTAAATGTTGAAAACTTTGCATGTTCCCTTTCTGATGTTTACACATTTGGGCCAACATTTCGAGCGGAAAATTCAAATACTTCTCGTCATTTGTCTGAGTTTTGGATGATTGAGCCGGAGCTTGCATTTGCCGACATTAATGATGACATGGATTGTGCTGAAAATTATTTAAAATACGTTTTTAATTATGTTCTTGAAAATTGCAAAGAGGACATGGAGTTTTTTGACAAGTTTATACAAAAGGGCTTGCTTGAACGTCTTACACACATTGTTAAAAATGACTTTAAACGTTTAACCTATACGCAGGCAATTGAAGTTTTGCAAAAAGCAGACAAAAAATTTGAATTTCCAGTAACTTGGGGAATTGATTTACAATCTGAGCATGAACGTTATTTGGCCGAGGAGTATTTTAATTGCCCTGTTATATTGGTTGATTATCCAAAAGATATTAAAGCTTTCTACATGCGTCTTAATGACGATAATAAAACCGTGGCAGCAATGGATGTTCTTGTCGCTGGTGTTGGTGAAATTATTGGCGGTAGCCAGCGTGAAGAGCGTCTTGATGTTTTAAAAGATAGAATAAAAGCGCAAGGCTTGCCAGAAGAGCATTATTGGTGGTACCTAGAGTTACGTAAATATGGAACAGTTCCTCATGCTGGTTTTGGAGCTGGCTTTGAGCGATTGGTTCAATTTGTAACTGGAATGGAAAATGTAAGAGATGTAATTCCATTTCCTCGTTATCCTGGTCATGCAGAATTTTAGAAATTAAAAAACCCCGGATTTAAATCCGGGGTTTTTTAATTTGTTATTTTCGTCCTTTTTTTCTTGCTGACACCTTTACTTGTCTAAAAAATGATCTTGCGAATGTTGGATCCGAGTTGAGTAATCTACTCAATTCTGTAATTTCTGCGCTTTTGGAAAGGCATCCTGTCAGCCGGTCTGTTACAAATGGATTTGCTAGAAGTCGTCTTAATTTGTTTGTCTTAAAGGCTCTTGTTCCCAAAAATGTGGTTGCAGCATCTTCAAGACTTGTAAATGTTGTAGGGTCTTCCATTGCTTCTGCTTCTTTAGGTGCGAGTGGTTCACCATCAGATTCTTCTGCTTCTGCTATTACTTCTTCTTCTATTGGTGCTAATCCAGGTTCCTCTGTAGTGGTGGACGCCTGGGTTCCTGTAGGAGCTCCCCAAAAACCAAGTCCTTGCATGGCCCAACTCGTCCAGCCGTCTTGTGGCTTAGCAAAGCCTCTCTCTGAGCATTGTGTTAAAACTGGTAGAAGTAAGGTGATTAGCAATAGATATTTCATGGGCAACCTTTATTTTAGAATTTGTTAAAATTGATGCTGCAAACAATTTGCCATAAAAAAGTGTTTTGTAAAGGTTTTACCACCTACTTCTTCCTCTATTCATCCCGCGTCTTTTTCTATTTCCGTGCTTTTTTGGAGGATGCTTGCTGTGTGGGGCTGATAAGTTTGTGCAAGGTTTTCCAAAAGCTTCTACCCATGGATTTGTTAATCTGTGACGAGTTTTTGTTGCTCGCATGTTGTGGTATGGATTGCGCCTTGGTTGTTGAGCCGGAATTATTTCTTCTGCTGCTACTACTTCTTTTGCTGCTACTTCTTCTACTGGGGCGTACCATTCTTGTGCTGCGTTATAAGCTGCGCCAATTAATGCTATAGGGTTCCACCAGCCATCACCGCAGTATGTTTTATAAGAAACTGTTGTTGTGCAAACAAGAAGCGTTATTGATAATATAACTTTTTTCATACCGGCCCCTTAAAGTTATTTGGTTAAAAAATTTATATCTGAATGAATTTTAAGACATTATAAAGTTCAAGATCAATATTTTTGTTAAATTGTTTTTACTGTCTGTGGAAAATGTTCCATGGTCTTTTTTCATGTAATGATATGTTGGTCATTGTATTCCATAGTTTTTTGTTAGACATTAACCATTTATTTGTTACTCTTTTAGAAAAAATGGTGATATAAGAAAGGTGTTGGGGGACAGGCTCATGAAGTTTTTTTGTTTGCGATTGTATTTTTTATCTATTCTTTTGTTTTCTTCATTGTTTATTTATTCTTCAGATGGTGTGTATAGGGCGTTAATTCCTTTTTGTGTAAAATACCAAACGCGTCGACTTGAAGATTTGCAGCAAAGGGCTATGGTTGCGTTTTCTCATAAAAAAAGAAATTTATTAGAACGGGCGGAAAGTGCAAAGTGCGATGTTTTAAAGCTTAAAGGGGCGAGCGCAGAAGAGTTGCATGGTCGGCTTGAGGGAATTGTTTTATCTTTGACAGGTCTGCACTACCGTGATTATTGTAGTTTTAGAGTCTTATCAAGGCAACTTACGGATGCTGCGGCGTTTGAAAAAATGTTTAAAAGATGGTGTTCGTGGGCGGAGACCGGCCAATACTATTGTGATGGTATGTTTGGGCCTATTAATTTAGAAATTGATGAAATGGATAAGCTGGAGCTTGGCCATTTGCTTGAAACCATAAAAGAATCGCGAAACGTTTCGTGATATATAACTATCTTTTGGGTTGTTAAAAGGTCCCTTGGGACTTACCCAAGAGAACCTTTTTTTATTGTTATTTTAGAGCAATTTTTTCTACACCATCTATTAATGTTTGTATTGCTATCATTGTCAAAACGATACCACCAATTTTTTCAAGTGCATTTACTCCACGGTTTCCTAGTGCACGTTTTATAAATGCTGCGGACAGATATATGCATGTTGACACGGCCCATGCAATAAAAAGCGCTGCTAAAAGCTCAAGTTTGCTTGTTATTTGGTGTGAGTAAACTACCAAGGTTGAGATAAGGCCTGGGTCAGCAATAAGTGGTATGGCCAAAGGAACGATAAACGGAATTTTACTTTTTTCATCTTCTGGTTGTTTAACAGGAAAAATCATGTGAATAGCGATTATAAATAAGATTATTCCTCCTGTTATGGTAACGGCAGTTGTGGAGATGTTCATGTAGTGTAATATTTTTTCTCCCCACATTGCGAAAAGAATCAAAACAGCGATGCCGATTATAGACTCTCTTAGAATTATAAGGCGCTGTTTTTTTTCGCTGAACCTGGCAAGAAGGGAAATAAACGTTGGCACATCTCCAATAGGGTTCATAATGAAAAATAATGAAGTTATAAGTGTTGCGAAAGTTAACATATTTATCTCCTTTGTGAAAAGTAAAACAAGTTTGTTAATTTGCTATAGCAGATTTAATTCCGTCTGTTAGCATTTGTACTGCGATCATTACCAAAATTATTCCACCCAGTTTTTCAATGGCTTGTGTTCCTCGCTTTTTCAAGAATCGCTTTATAATTGTTGCTGTCAAATATAGAGCTAATGCTAGTATCCATACTAGTCCCAGCGATAGCATAAGTTTTCCCCGGCCAAAATTTCTTGAGAATAAAATTACGGTTGATATGGTTGCAGGATCAGCAATAATTGGAATTGCCAATGGAACAATAAATGGATCACTGTTTTTGGATGGTGACGGCTTTGGTATTGGAAAAATCATTGGAATTGCAATAAAAAATAAAATAATTCCACCAGCTATCGAAACAGTTGATGTGGAAATATTCATTATTTTTAAAAACTGTTCACCGGCTAAGGCGAAAAAAGAAAGAATGAAAAGTGCTATTATTGCTTCGCGAAGAATAATGTACCGTTGCTTTTTTGCTGTAAATTCTCTAAGAACTGTAATAATCACAGGAATGTCTTCGAATGGACTCATTATAAAAAATAGCGTTACCATCAAAGTAACAATCGTCATCTGCATCTCCTTATTTTAAAAGTACTTATATATTTTAAATGTACATTAACAAAGCGAAATTTATTTTTCAATAATAATGTATTAATCCAGCTCTTCTACAGATAAATGTTCGTCGACGTCGTAAAGTCTTCCTTCTACTGTGGCCATTACTTTTTCTGCAAGTTCCTTTTGGTGCATTGATGATTCACCAGATGTTTGCATTAAATAATGCATTTTTTGTGAAAAAGCCCTTGGCGTTAAGCCTTTGTTATTGGGGATATCCGTCCTAGCTCCATTGGCTACGAGTTCTTTAGCCGCTGAAACTTTTAATCCTCCTACTGCAATATGTAGTGGTGTGTTACCATCTTTATTTTGCCAGTCTATTGTTTCTGGAGTATGTGAAATTAATGCTCTAATAGTTTTGTCTGAATTTGCATAGGCTGCAAAGTGTAAAGGTATATTTTCGCTTGTATCTTTATGTTTAGCGTTAGCACCGTTTTCTAGAAATTTTTCTATTGTTGCTTTAGATGGCATTGTTGCGGCACAGAAAATTGGTGTTCTTAAGTCTTTGTCTTTTATATTTAGGTCAAGTCCATTTCTTATCAGAAATTGAATATTTTCTTTTGTTGGGTTTGACTTTTGTAGTGCTTGCAATAATAAAAAATATTTTTCGACAAAAAAACGTGCAATATGTTCGGTTAAAGGGCTTTCTAAGCTGAGCATCCTAGAAAAAGAGTTTATTGTGACTAAGGGTGTTTCTTCATCAACTTTTTCAAGAAGACTTGATAGAGAATTCTCTATTTTTTCAAGTTGAATAAGCTTTTTTTCTAATAGGGTTAACAAAATTTCAATCCATTCAACTCTAACGTCTTCATTGTCAAGATTGCTTGAGAACATCAAATATTGTATAAAGTTGTAAATTTCATCTAGGTTTAATTTTTTTACAATATTATCGGGATTATTATGAATGAAAAACAATATAAACTGCTGAAACTGGAATGTTTGTTTTAACGATGACCTTAATGAATAAAACAGTATGGGTGGAACAAGTTGATCAATTTTAAGAAATTCTGAGTCTGAATGTGCTGACATTATGGCTAGTTCCATTTTTGCTTGAGAGTCATCTATTTTATTTTGTATTGTTATGTAGTAAAAGGGAGGGATGTCTCCGAAAGCTCTTGAACGTACAATTGTTGCTGATCTTTGGCTATTTGTTATAAGCGGAATTAAGCCTTCAACATTATTTATTCTGGTGCTTAGCAAATAGCTTAAAAGGTTCATTACATTTTCAAATTCACTTACAATTCCGTAATTTTTGTACCTGTATGTTATTCCTGGTATGTTGCTTAGCATGTTAAACCATTCTTGTTGTACTTCTTTCTCTGTCGACTGTGCTGCCATAGGATATTTTTCATAAAATTCAGAAACAGATGGGTGTGGTGGGCTTGGAAGTAATGATAAGTTATATTGTCCTGTCGTATGGTCATAATACATAAAGTTGAGCAAATTTTGCATTGTTGCTTCAACACAATTTATTTTAGCTTTTTTGCCTTTATACTCAAATTTATATTGCTCAACATGTGGTGGAAGGTATTTTAGTGAAAGTTCTTTAATATTACAAGAGAGAAGTAAGCGTTCTGGGTATTCGACCAAGCTTTCTACGTTAAATGGTGTTTCTGCTAATTCTAGCAGGGCGTATGCTGAAGGATCGAATCCTTCTATTATAGCGTTCATATAGTCTGTAAGAGAAGCAGCAAATGGGGTGTCAATTTGTGGTTGCAACGAATACCAATATGCTGTTAATATTTGTTCTACTGTCCATACAGGAAATTTTCCGCTTATTGGGTTACATTCTATTTGAGCTTTTGCTATTGTTGTAACTAACTCTCTTGTTTTTCTTTCAATTTTTTTAATTTCTTTTGTTTTTTTTTCCGGGGTTTTTGTGTATTCTTCTTTAACTTTTTGAACAAAAAAACCTACTTGCGCGTCACTGGATAAATTATTTTCAATTATAGCGCGTACTAGTGTGGGAAATAGGCCTGCCATTGTGATTAAATAAATTGGCTCACCGGTGCTTCTTGTTGGGAATATGTCGGCATAAACATTGTTAAAAAGCATTCTTACTAATTTTACTGTATGGTCGTTTATGCTCCCATATTTGTATATTCCCTTTATCCAACCTGAATGCCATGCACAGGCTCCTGCAACAGGGGATAGTCCTATGTGCTTGTTTTCATAATATTCTTCTTTTGGTTTGCCTTCTTCTGGAGTGGCTGTTATTTTTGCATAGGTTTTTTTGTGTAAGGCTGCTACGGGAACTTTCTCTGGGACCATTGCTGTGATAGGCTTGGTTGATTTTGCTTTTGCTGCCGCCATAGAATGGTCGTATGTGGCCATGGCCGCCGCCTCAGGGGGGAGAATTTCTGTTTTTGGTTCTCCAGCCTTTTCCTCGTGTGCGGCTATGGCTGTCGCCTCAGGGGGGGGTTCTGTGTGTAGCCTTACATCTAAAAAAGGGCTTAGCGTTCCTTTTAGACTTAGCAGATTTTCTTGGTAATTTGCTCTTAACATTGTTGTGATAAAAACAAATACAAAAAGTTTTTTAAATGACATGCTTTTCCTTTTTTACAGCTTTATAAAATTTTATTCATCACTGTTGTCCTTTTTTATGACTTTATAATTTTATATACAATTACTACTAATTAATTTGATGTTAAGTCAAGAAAGTTTGATAGGTTTTAACGCATTGTTTTATAGAAAGGATTACACATACAAAGGCGTTTTAGAATGTTCCATATGGCGGAAAAAATAGGTTCTGTTTCAAGTTGATCTATTGCATAGTCTGTGCAAGAAACGACAAATCGACAAGTATATGTGGGTCCAAGAAATGGACGAACGCCAAGGATTATGGCGATCAACAATTGTCTTGTGTAATGTGTAATTTTATTTTTTATTTTGCGAAGCATTGATAATTATTTCTTTCAATCGTAAAAACGATAGTCCGGTAGATTTTCTTTCTCCAACGAAAACAATCCAATCGTTTTGTTTTTCGTACAGCTTTTCTTCGTAAAATATGGATTTTATTCTGCGACGAATCAAGTTTCGTTTTGGCGAGTTTCCAACACGTCTTGGTGTTATAACCAGAACTCTACCAAGGTCAGATTGTTTTGGTGCAATAAAAATTTTCAGCCCATCAACAAAAATCTTAGATTTTGCCGAGCTGAAAATTTTTTTAACTTCTTCTTTTTTAAAAGAGGAGATGTTTTTTGTAATTTTTTTGATCATTAGCTAGCGTGTACTGCGAGTCGCTTTCTTCCTTTGCTGCGCCTACGGCTTAGAATTTTTCTGCCGTCTTTTGTTGCCATTCTTTTTCGAAATCCATGCTTTCTGTTTCGCTTTACGTTGCTTGGATTATAGGTTGGTTGCATTATCCGTTTCCTTAATTTCTATAATTATAGGTTTTTAGTCAAATATATATCTATTTTAGCGTGAATTTGATTTAAAATAAAATTTAATATGGATTTTTTTTAAGATCTTCAAGAAAATGTTCTGCATCAAGTGCTGCCATACACCCTGTTCCCGATGCTGTAATTGCCTGTCGATATTTATTGTCGGCTACATCGCCTGCGGCAAAAATACCTTTGATGGCTGTTTGTGTACCGTTTTTAACCTTTATGTATCCACGTTGGTCCAGCTCAAGTTGGTCGGCAAATACAGATGTACTTGGTCGCAATCCAATTGCCAAAAAAACTCCATTGGTATCAAGTTCTTTTTTTTCTCCAGTGTTTTGGTTTTGTATTACAACATGAGTCAAATTGTTTTTGTTCCCTTTAATTTCCGTGACAGAGTTAGAATATAATACATTTATATTTTTATGGTTTTTTACCTGTTTTGTTAGTTTTGGCTTTGCTGTAAGTTTTTCTCCGTGCTGAATCATTGTTATATTTTTTGTAAAGTGAGTAAGAAACAATGCGTTTGTTGCGGCGCTGTCCCCTCCTCCTACAACAACAACAGATTTATTTTTGTACAATGCTCCATCGCATATTGCGCATGAGCCTACCCCTTTTCCCCAGAATTCCTTTTCTCCAGGGCAGTTTAGTTTTATTGGGGTTGCTCCTGTGGCTATAATAACTGTTTTTGCAACAATTTTGGTTTTCTTTTTTGTCCATAATTGGAATGGATGTGTTGAAAAATCAACCTCTGTAACGTTGTCGGCCAAAAACAGTGTTCCACAGTGCTTGGCGTGTTCGCGCATTTTTTTTGAAAGATCTGGGCCGCTAATATTTTTTTCTCCAGGCCAGTTTTCTATCACGCTTGTTCCCATTGGTTGGCCGCCTGGGTTTGGTCCATCTATAACCAGCGGCTTTAGCTCTGCTCGTGCAGTATATATTGCTGCAGTCAAGCCCGCAGGGCCAGAACCGATTATAACAACCGGGTGTGTAAGTGCTTTTGGCATGGATTTCCCCCTATTTTTTTGCCAAGTAACGGATAATGTGATTAAGAGCCTTTTCTCTGAGACAGGTTTGCATTAACAATTCTTGGGATACAGGAAACTCCTGACCATGAAATTTTGTCTCAGGTGCCTCAAAGTATATAAAATCTTTTGTTCTTGGTCGATTTAAAAAATTAAGATAATTCTTTACCTCATCGTGTGAGATATCCAGGCTTTCATTGTGAGCTATCTGATCGACAAGAACAGTTTCTTTTACTTGCTGCTTTGCCAATTTTTCTATGGTTGAGTTGAAGTCTTTTTCCATTTTGTACACGTGATAATCTGGATTTTCGTGTAACTGGTCAAGAATGTTTTTTTGCTGCCTTACAATTATTGCTTGCGAAATAGCAAACTTGTAATTTGTAAGAAGGCTTTTTATTGCTTCGTTTATTATTGCTCGGCGTTGTGAAATATCATTTCGGAATGAGTAAATTTCAGTTAATTTTTTTGTAATATCTTTACTTGTTTTAAGCCGGAAGTGGTTTTTGAATGAATCGAAGGAAAAAAAACCTTGATGAAGAATGTCTGTAACGGTTATTTCAAAGTTGTATTC
>JABGSX010000048.1 GCA_018647505.1 bacterium
AATAGTTTCAGATCCAGCAAAATTTCAAGAACAAGTTAAGGAGTCGCTATCGCTAAAAAGCGGCTCAAGTGTAGACAAGAATTTTGCAAGTCAACTTGTTGCAACAGCAATGGTAAAAATTCTCATGAGCATAACAAGTTTTTTATTTGACAACGATCACATAGAAAAAACAATGGAGACAATGCGAAAGCTTGAAAAAAATTCGTTGTTACCTAAGCCATTTTTCCTTTTATACCGCTCAGAAGACAAGATATATCTAGAAGATGTAGCTTTGTTACATGGACCAATAACAAGTTTCATAGCAGATACACCAATTACAGAGTCACAACTAACAACACAAGCCAAAAAAATGCAATCATCTGGAGCCTTAACAAAACAATTATCCAACCAAGTGGATGGCTCTCAAGGCACAGTATCAGAAAATCAAGATCCAGACGACGTAAAAGTTCAAGGTGTATGGGGAGACGCTTGGAACAACCTAAAGTCTGCCGGTAGCTTTATAGGAAAAAAAACAGGCATAACAACAGCCGCAGATGCAGTAGGATCAGTAATATCTGAAGGTGCCGGCTATGTCGCCGAAGGAGCTGATGACGTTGGAGACGTGCTATCTGGCCCAGCAGAATCATTCGGCTCTGCAATATCAAATTCTTTTTTGGGAAAATGGGCCGGCACAGCAGGCTCATGGATCGGGGATGTGTCAGTTGATGCAGGCGACGCAATTGCAAATGAAGCAGAATCAATCGCCAGCACAATTAAATCGGATGCAGACATCTGCGCAAGCGGACTGAAAGACGCCGCAAACTGGACAAAAAATGCCCCCGTTTTAGGCGACATATATGAGGCTGTCGTAGAGGTCGGAAAGGCCATAATAGAAAGCTCTGAAACAATGGCCGAAATCCTTTACAACACAGGAAAAGGCTTTGTAAAAATGACAGGCTATTTTGTTAGGGGGCTTACAAAAGCAGCACTAGATGCTGTACATGGCCACTTCCTCAAGGCACTAGGAGACGTCGGCGGAGGGCTTCTAAGCGCACTGGAAGAGCTTGCCGCCACATTTTTGAGCGATCTTACCATATGCCTTCACGGACTTTTAATAATACTTGATGATGCACTAAAAGCTCTAGCCTACCTTCTTAACGCCGTTGTTCAAATTGTAGAGTACCTAGTTGAAGGCATGGCTTTTGATATAGGATTTATAGCTGGAGGATTTTCTACAAGCAAAGGCGAAAGCTGGTATTTATCAACAAAAAACTGGGAAGACTCCCACCAAAGAACAATGAACGCTATCGTTCTCACAGTTATTATGGTTGCGCTTGCACCAGAAACAGGGGGTGCGTCTCTGGCGTTCTTAATTATCACAACCCTACCACAACTTGTAGGCTCTTACCAACAAGACGAATACGCCATTTTAGAAAAGAAACAAGAACACAAGCAGGTTGAAAACTTGCAAACATATATAGCTAACAACGAAGCCTTTATTCCTATGAAACAGGATGCTGCGCTGTTCGAGCTCTACCAGAAATACTCACAAACAATAACGAATCAAACACGCGGACTAGGTTTTTTCCAAAACTCTCTAAATAATATGTTCGACACACAAAAAGAATCACAAGAAAACGCATTGGGTAAATTTTATATGTCACTATTAGCTACAGATACATACGGAAGCACAAAAGGAATTAGCCCTGGCGATTTAGGCTACATGTATGGGATAAAAACAGACTGGTGGGACTTAAATCCATCTCAAGGCTTCGCTGCATACTCAAACGCCCGAGGAATTCCATGTCAAGAGTTGGCTGTTGCAGTCTCACATATTATGAAACCTGTTGATGGGCCATCTGGTGTAACTTTTGTACCAGGAGAAGCCAAGTTTTGGTTCCTACAAAGAGCTGTCAAAGAATTTGACAAACCGATAAACGAAGTCGAAATTGCATGGCGGCCAATACAACTACTCAACGAACACAACATTGGAGTTATGGTTGGAGGAACACCAATAGGAAAACAACAAGTTCTACAAACTCACAAAGGCAATCTTAATACCGGACAACTATCAAAAATTCTAACTTATACACGCTCATCATTTGACTTAAAAGCAAAAATAGGCCTGTATGAACATGAATCTGAACTGAAAACATTTAATAACGGCTGGTATAGTGGAATATCCCAGAGCAACGTTCCAATATTGAATATTGGACACTGGTATCACATGAAAATTATATTAAATGGCACAAACCTTAGCGCATCGCTATGGGACGAAAAAAATCCTGGCACAAAATGGACCTCAGGAGAGATAAAAGTATCCGAAACAGATCAGACAAATTTAGGAATAGTATATTCTGGCGCCGCAATCGAATTCAAAATCATTTCTCTAAACAATAAACCGTACACACAAAAACCAACAATCGTTAGAAAAAACATGGGCTATCGAGTAGAAAGCACACGAGAAAAAATAGCAAAGGCACAGCTTGATATTATGCTTAATCCATCCACAAACAAAATATCATTAAATTCTCTTGGAAGGTATAGCATCATTAAAAAACAGTTTATATATACAACAAATAGCACCAACCTTTTACCTGTAAATGGTACCCCAGAAACCGATTATGTCATATATGGTCAGGAAAAAAATAAAAATCTTGTTTCCAGCGGGCTATCTCCAGTAGAAAAAAATAGCAATTGCATAATAAGTTTGGTTACAGAAATTGCGCACGGCCTGAACGCTCTAGATAAAATAGCAATATGCAAAGACATTTTAGCGTCGTATACCACAAAACACGTAAATATAGATCAAAATATTTTAACAGCAATTGAAAACAAACGAAAAAAATACATTAACAGTCTAATGGGACCATTCTCATTTGGAAAACTAACACTGTTGCCAGCAAGCCAAAACAACATAGAACAAGGTTTCTTTATATATAAAACGATTACACCTGTTAAAGAACTTAAACTTCCAGCTACAGCAAAAGAACTTGCAGGTATAAGCCCATCAATAATGAAAAACATTTACGATAATGAATCTGGAAATCTTTATGATTTTGTTGTCATGTCACAAGGAAAAGAACAGCTTGGAAAAACAACACCAATCAACAACATAGGAATGCAATTTTCCGCCGATTCAGAATATGCCATGAGTCTCGTAACAGGATTTGTTTATGACAACATACACTCAAAAACAGCCTTTGAGGGATACAAAGAGCTAGACTTCTATACAAGCACAATTGGAAGTCCTTCAAAAAATCTTATGGCCCAAATAAACGGTGTCATCGGCGTGTATTCAACCATGATTCAAGAAGAAGCCGCCGCGAAAAAAGCCGCAGAGGAAAAAAAAGAAGAAGAGGCCGAAGCAAAGCTAGAGGCTGAACAAGAAGCCTCTGTGCCACCTATACCAACCAACCCAACAACGATCTCAACAGATGGTGGCGGACCGGACCTTGGCGGCGGAAGTCAATTCCCTGACGCAGAGCCGAGTCCATCAGCACAACAAAGCATACAACAAAGACAAAATAGTCAAGGGTTTGGCGGAAACACAAGTCTTGGCGGAGATGGCTCTCTCGGTGGCTCGGGCAGCCTTGGTGGAGACGGCTCGCTAGGCAG
>JABGSX010000003.1 GCA_018647505.1 bacterium
TGAATTACGTGATTTAGGGGGCATGGATGAGGCGGTGATAAAATATTTTTTTGGACACAAAGAGGTAAAAGAGTTTTGGAAAAAGTTTATTGATTTTGTTTCTTATACTTTGCAAAGATCATACGAAGAAGGTCGATATGTTGTTAATATTGGAATTGGTTGTACCGGTGGTAGACACAGATCTGTTGCTTTTGTTTGTAAGTTAGCAAACGAAAAAATTGAAAATGTTCACGTATTGATTAAGCACCGTGATTTGAACAAAGATCTAGATTTGAGAAGAGGCTCAAAGTACGAACCGTTTGTTGGTATGGATAAAAAAGAAAAAGGAAAGGAAGATGAGGTTTAAACAATTTTTTTTTCGTGTTGTATTTCTCGCTGAGATAACGTTGTTTTGTTGGGGATATTTTTGGGGTGAACACGGAGTTGCGCAAATTGATGTTCTTGTTATTGAAAACAATAGTGAGGAGCAAAAGGTAGAATTGCTTAAAGAAGAAGTTTCCGTCTTGGAAGACAAGATAGATCAATGGGGGAAAAATTCTTTTTATCGCGAACAAATAGCAAGGGAAAAGTTGCAAATGAAATATCCAAATGAGCAGGTATACCTAATTCAGAATTAGCAAGATGTTGTTGCTTTGCCAAATATGTGGCAAATGTTTATAATCATTTGAAGTGCTAAAATAATGTTTTCACGACTAAAACTTACGAAGTGACGATGGAAGAAAAAAATACTGACATTATATCTGAGCAGGATTCAAGAGAGAAAGATTCAGCCGAACATCAAATTCGACTAAAAAAAGTAAAAGAATTGCGTGATAGCAAAATTAATCCTTGGCCTACAAATGTAAAGATCAAAAATACGTGTGTTGATGCTATAAAAACTTACAAGGATGGACAAGAAGAAGATGGTCCGGATATCTCGGCCGCAGGAAGATTGATCGGATTTAGATTACATGGAAAAACTTCTTTTGGGCATATACAAGACAGGACTGGCAAGGTTCAAGTTTATTTTAAAAAAGATCTTTTAGGCGATGATCGTTTTGAATTTTTAAAAAAATACATTGACCGTGGTGATATTATTTCGGTTGCAGGGCCTGTGTTTAAAACAAAAACGGGTGAAATTACTTTAAAAGTAAAGTCATTCTCTCTTCTTTCTAAGTGCTTGCACCCACTTCCAGAAAAGTTTCATGGAATTGCCGATATTGAGTTAAAATATCGTCAACGTTATTTGGATCTGATAAGTAGCGAGGAGACCAGGAAAAGATTCAAAATTAGATCTAAGGTTGTTAGCTTGTTTCGTGAGGACCTGGAGAAGAAAGATTTTATAGAGGTCGAAACGCCAATGCTGCACCCAATTCCAGGAGGTGCTGTTGCTAAGCCATTTGTAACTCATCACAACGCCCTTGATACAGAATTTTATTTGCGCATTGCCCCGGAATTATATCTAAAGCGTTTGGTTGTTGGTGGCCTGGAAAGAGTATATGAAATTAACAGATGTTTTAGAAATGAGGGTCTTTCAACGCGTCACAACCCAGAGTTTACAACTATTGAGTTGTACTGGGCATATGAAGATTATGACGCGATGATGGATCTTATAGAGGACATTATTAAAAAATCTGTTACAGATGTTTACGGAAAAACGTCAATTCCTCTTGGAAAGAATACGATTGATTACGGAAAGCCATTTGAGCGGTTGGCTATGAAAGATGCTGTTATCAAGTATGGCAATGTTGATGAAAAAATGCTTTCGGAAAAAAATATTGATGTTCTTATTAGCGAGCATAAAATAAAGATTGCCAACAAAAATGCGGGATGGGGACAAAAGCTATTTGCTTTGTTTGAAGAGCTGGTAGAAGACAAATTGATTCAGCCAACATTTATAATAGATTTTCCGGTTGAAGTTTCACCATTGGCAAAGCGTTATGATGACAACCCGGATTTTGTTGCTCGTTTTGAGCTTTATATCGGCGGCATGGAAATTGCTAATGGTTTTAACGAATTGAACGATCCTTTTGATCAAGCGGAGCGCTTTAATGAGCAGGTTGCTGCTCGTGAGGCTGGTGATGACGAGGCGCATTTCTTTGACCAAGAATACATTACAGCACTGGAGCATGGACTCCCACCAACTGTTGGTGCAGGAATTGGCATTGATCGTCTTGTGATGTTGTTGACCGATACTTTGTCTATCAAAGAGGTGATATTGTTTCCAACTCTAAAGAAAAAAGACTAATTTTTGGTGTTTATAAAGGAGAGAGATGAAGTTTTACATTATCATTTTTTTAGTTTTTTCTGCAACGGTAGCATTTTTCTTTAACAAAAAAGGGCGGGCTAAACGTGGAAAGTCAAAATCTAAAATAAATGTTCCGCCTGTTCAAGCTAACAAAGGTGTAGGATTGGTTGTCGCTTCTAAGGGGTTTCAGCCTGTAGAGTATTTTGATACAAAAAAAGAAATAGAAAAAGCTGGACTTAAAGTTATAACAATTTCTGATTCTAGTGGCTCTGCGTTGTCTGCAGGTGCTCCAGGTGGTGTTTTAAAGGCCAAGGTCGATGTTACTCTTGATAATGTTAACTTAAATCTTCTTTCAGGCTTTTTTATTATCGGCGGTCCTGGCGCAACGGAGATTTTGTCGAACAATAATAACATTAAAACAGTTTTGAGAGAGGTTCATGGAAGAAATATGCCTTTTGGTGCAATTTGCATAAGTCCAAGAATATTGGCGACTTTTGGATTGTTGCAAGGCAAAAAGGCAACAGGTTGGAATGGCGACGGCAAACTAGAAGAGATCTTTGAAAAAAATGGTGTGGTTTTTGTAGATCAGCCTGTGGCTCGAGATGGAATGATTATAACAGCTTCTGGGCCCTCTGCATCAAAGGCATTTGGAAAAACAATTGTTGAGGCGGTAAGTTTAGTATGAGGCTTTGGGAATTAGACGTTCTTCGTGGTGTTGCAATAATCGTTGTTATTTTGTTTCACGCCGTAAATGATCTAATCTTTTTTACTAATAGTTCCTGTACTGTCTTTTTATCTGATTTTTTATTTATTCGCAAAGGGGCGGCCATATTCATTTTTTTATCGGGACTTGTTGCTACAATACGTTACAACAAGGATGTAAAAAGGGATGGGTTTTTAGAATACATCGGTCATGTGGTGAGCCGGGGAAGAGTCTTGGTTTTTGCTGCCATTTTGGTGTCTTTGGCCACTTGGCTTTTTGATCCAGAAAGAGTCGTCTATTTTGGAATTTTGCATTTTCTTGTTTGTGCTTCATTTTTGAGTCTATTTTTTATTCGTTTGTGCTGGTCAAATATGTTTGTGTCATTATTGTTTTTTGTTCCGTCGTTTTTTCTAACAAGGACGTTGTTGCCTTATCGTGGTCTTATTTGGTTGGGGTTTTCTCCGCAAGGACTATGTTCCTTTGATTATTTTCCACTAGTTCCGTGGTTTGGATTTTATTTACTAGGCATCACATTTGGTCATATTGCGTACAAGGGTGGATATAGGCAGTTTCACCTTCCAGATTATTCAAGAAACCCTTTTATAAAGAGAATAGCTTTTTTAGGTAGACATTCACTTTTTGTCTATATGATTCACCAACCAATTATTTTTGGAATTTTACGCGTTACAAGGTTATATTAAAATTATGAGCTCAAAGTCTGACCAAAACAAAAAAAAACAATTTTTACATGGGCAAAAATATGTGTGGCAGATTCCTTATTTTGATACGGAAAAAGTCTGTGATATTTCAGGAAAATATAATTTTTCTTTTCCTATTGCGCAAGTTTTATTCTCTCGTGGATTTATCGATAATAACGAAATAGATTCTTTTTTATTTACTTCTTTTGAGCGAGATGTTTCTCATCCTTCGTTGCTTAAAGATGCTCAAAAGGCTGTTGACAGAATTTTAAAGGCAATTGAAAATAAAGAGTCCATTTTAGTTTGTGGTGACTATGATGTTGATGGTGTGACTTCGACAGCCATGATGATGTTGTGCTTGTTGCCTCTTGGTGCCAAAATTAATTTTTTCTTGCCACATAGAGAGCGGGATGGTTATGGATTG
This sequence comes from bacterium, assembly GCA_018647505.1. Taxonomy (GTDB): domain Bacteria; phylum Babelota; class Babeliae; order Babelales; family JABGSX01; genus JABGSX01. The sequence continues at coordinate 4,053 of JABGSX010000003.1, forward strand.
TCAGAAAAAATAGTAAAGCGGGCGGCAAAGAACAAGTATTCAGTTATTATCACAGTTGACAATGGAATTACGTCATTTGAGGCCGCAAAGATGGCAAAAGATAGTAAGATTGATCTTATTATAACGGATCATCACAAACCCCATAGCACTCTTCCTGAGGCTTGTGCTATTGTAAATCCAAATCAAAAGGAATGTGTTTACCCCTGTAAAATTTTGGCTGGAGTTGGGGTTGCGTTTAAGGTGCTTTCTCTTCTTTATGAAGATATTGGGCGCCAATTGCCGCCTAAAGTATATGAACTCTTAATGCTTGGAACCATCGCGGATGTTGTTCCTCTTTTGGATGAAAATCGCTATTGGGTGCGGCATGGATTGGCGCATGTAAATAAAAATGAGAGTGAAGCTTTGCGTGTTTTAAAAAGCAATAGTGGATTGAACAAGCCACAAATCTCTTCAATAGACGTGGCGTTTAATGTTGCGCCTCAGATCAATGCGTTGGGTAGGTTAAAAGATGCTCGTCAGGGGGTTCAGTTTTTAATTGGATCGGACAAAAAAACGGTGGAATCGGTTGGTACAACTTTATGGGAGCTAAATCAAGCTCGCAAAGAGGTAGAACGATCGATTATAAACGATGTGGAGCAAATAATTTTATCAAAGCAAATTGATGTTGAACGTGAAAATATTATAATGGCGGCACATGATAACTGGCCATCTGGTGTTATAGGACTTGTTGCTTCTCGGTTGGTCGAGAGTTATGGTAGACCAGCTTTTTTATTTCATTTAACCAAGGATGGAAAAGCAAAAGGATCTTGCCGGTCCATTGAGGCTTTTAATATTTTTATGGCATTGCAGGAATGTGAAGACATTCTAGATCGGTTTGGGGGTCATAGTCATGCGGCAGGACTTTCTTTGCCAAAGGAAAACCTCCCAATATTAAAAGAGCGTCTGGAAAAAATGATTTTAGAACAATTGACTCCTTTTGATTTACAACAAAAATTAAAAATAGATGCCCAAGTGTTGTTGCCAGACGTTACAAAAAAAATAGTTTCTGATTTGCAGCTTTTAGAACCGTTTGGTTGTAAGAACAAGCAACCAGTTTTCTATATTAAAGATGTGGTTCTTGTTGCTCCTCCAAAGTTACTAAAGGGTTTGCACGTGCGTTGTAAAGTTTTTGCCGATGGGGTTACAAGGTCTCTTATTTTTTTCAATAGGCCGGATATTTTTGATGCATTGTTGTCAGTTGCAGATGGGCCATTTAGTGTTGCTGCATATGTGAGAGAAAATTTTTGGAATGCACAGCAGTTAATTGAATTGCAAGGTGTTGATATAGCTTTTAATGATGGGGAGAAAGATGATAATAACAATTGATGGTCCAGCAGCGAGCGGAAAATCTAGCTTAGCACAATATTTGGCAAAGGATCTTGGTTTTATTTATTTGTCTTCTGGAATGATTTTTCGTGCAATTGCTTATGTTTTAAAAAATAATTTTGGGTACGTGGTTGAAACAATAGATAATGTTTCTGAAGATGAGCTAGATCAAATTTTTAATCTTAATGCTTTCTCTTATGTCTTTAATAGTAAAGACGGATCAATAAAAATTTCATTTCGAGAAAAAGATGTAACGCCATATTTAAAGCTAAAAGAAATGGACGAATATTCCTCTCTTCTAGGTAAGCATCAAATGACGAGAAAGTTCATAAAAAAGCTTCTACATGATTTTGTGGAAAATGAAAATGTTGTTGTAGAAGGGCGCGACATGGGTTCAGCTGTTTTTCCGGATGCCGATTTCAAATTTTATCTTACAGCAGAATTGGACGAGCGGGCAAAGCGTTGGAGAGAGCAACAACAACAAAAAGGAAAAATATACACACAAAAAGAGGCAAAGAAAATTGTTTTTGATCGCGACGAAAGGGACAAAAACAGGAAGATTGATCCTCTTTGTATCCCGAAAAATGCCGTTATTATAGATAATACCAACCTGAAACCTTATCAAACAGTTGATAAAATCAAGTCTTTTTTGCCGTTTTTAAAGAATTAATATCCAATACTAACGGCGTAACCCATTTCATCATCACTGAGTTTATAGCGGTTGTTTGTGCTTTGTACTCGAATTGGCTTTTTGCCATTACTTTTTATGGCCGGCTTGCATTTTTTGCATGGCTTTTTTTTATCGTATAATAAAAAAGATTGGTAAGGTTTGTTTGGTTTTTTAATTTTTTTGTTTTCTCCTTTTTTACAACATGCAAGACACAACAAAACTGCCATAGAAAGACTTAGGCTTGCTATAATTCTTTTCACTGATTCTCCCTTATTATTTGGTTTTTCTAGGTGCCTTTTTTTTTGTTTTTGGCTCAAATGTTCCTTTTTTAAACGCTGCCTTTATAACGTCGTCCATTGTTTTGACAAAGTTAAGTTTCATTTTTCCAAGGTCTAGCTCATTTTGGACCTCTTTAAAATCATTTTTGTTCGCTTCGGGAAGAATGACAGTTGTCATTTTGTTTTGCTTTGCTGCCAACAACTTTTCTTTTACTCCACCAATTGCCAAGATTCTTCCTCGGAGAGTTATTTCTCCGGTCATGGCGGTTTGTGCCAATACACTTTTTTTAGTAAGTGCGGAAATTAAAGAAGCACACATTGTAATACCCGCAGATGGCCCATCTTTAGGCGTTGATCCTTCTGGGACGTGAATGTGTATATCGCAGTCGGTGTAGAATGAATTTTTAAGTCCAAGTTCTTTTGCTCTAGATCTGATATAGCTGAGAGCTGCATGCGCAGATTCTCTCATAACTTCACCCATTTGGCCAGTCAAGCTCAGTGATCCTTTTCCTGGCAGGACGGTTGTTTCAATTTCAAGAACTTCTCCGCCAACCTCAGTCCATGCAAGGCCTGTTGTTAAGCCTATTTTTTCTTTACTTTCGTCTAGATCGGTTTTTCTGTACTTAGGGTAACCAAGCCATTTTTGAATCAACTCAGGAGTAATTGTTACGGATTTAACTTTTTTGTCTTTTAATAGTTCCTGAATAGATTTTCTCATTATTTTGGTCAGAATGCGTTCAAGTTGCCTGACTCCGGCTTCTCTTGTGTAGTCGTTTATTATCACTTGAAGTTGTTTTTCTGGGAGCTTAAATTGTTTAGTTGTAAGGTCGTATTCCTTAATGTTTTTTGGGATAAGAAATCGTTGTGCAATTTCTGTTTTTTCTGGCTCAGTGTATCCAGGGAGATAAATAATTTCCATTCTGTCGTAAAGTGCGTAAGGAATACCCTCTGGCATGTTTGCGGTTGTAATAAACATAACTTTAGACAGATCATATTCAACATCTAGAAAGTGGTCTACAAAGGTGTGGTTTTGTTCTGGATCTAAAA
>JABGSX010000049.1 GCA_018647505.1 bacterium
CACGCATAAAGTTTAACGTCTCTATGGTAAACTGAACCCCCTCCTCTGTGCTAATATCTTTACCCAAAAAATTAAGACAAGCTTCATTCATGCCACACAGGCCGATTGTAGAAAAGTGATTACCAAATGAACCAAGGTAACGCTTTGTATAAGGCATCAACCCCCTGGACAAGTTTTGATCAATTATCTTTCTTTTCGTCTCAAGAGACTGCTTGGCAAGCAACATATAATGCCCAAGTTTTTCAAAATAAGATTCCTTGTCTTTTGCCTCATAACCAAGTCTATTTAAATTTATGGTAACAACACCAATAGACCCTGTTGAATCACCAGGCCCCCACATTCCACCAGGTCTTTTGAGAAGTTCATTTAGATTCAAGTTCATCCTACAACACATTGCTCGAATACTCTTTGGGTCTAGGTCCGAACCAATGTAGTTTTGAAAGTATGGCAGGCCAAATTTTGACGTTACATCAAATAAAAGGTTTGCATTCTCAGAATCCCAATCAAAATCCTTTGTAAGATTGTATGTAGGAATAGGCCAAGTAAACACGCGCCCTTTTGCATCCCCTTCCAATAAAACTTCTAAAAACGCCTTGTTTATCATTCCCATTTCACGAGTACAATCACCGTAAGTAAATTCCTGCGGCTTACCACCAACAATGGCTTTTTCATTTGCTAAATCATCGGGTACAGTCCAGTCAAATGTTAAATTTGTAAACGGAGTCTGAGACCCCCAGCGACTTGGAATATTAAATGAAAACACAAGCTGCTGAATAGCCTGCTTTGTCTCCTTGTATGAAAGGTTTCCATTTTTTACAAAAGGAGCAAGGTAAGTATCAACCGAGGAAAACGCTTGTGCCCCTGCATTTTCCATTTGCACACATCCAATGAAATTTATCATATGATGAACAACCGTGCTTAAATGCTTTGCAGGCTTACAATCAATTTTATTTGGAACACCACCAAGCCCCAACAAAAGCAAGTTTTTTAGCGACCAACCACAACAATAACATATAATCGCATTGTTCAAATCATGAATATGGAAATACCCATTAACATGCGCTTCTTTTATCTCTGGAGAATAAATTTCGTTTAGCGCATAGCGATTAACAACTCGACCAGCTGTAAACAAAAGAAGACCAGAAAAACTGTAACTTTCATTACTGTTTTCCTTTATTCGCCAATCTTTACCTCCTGCGTATGAATCAATAAGCTCTTTTGCATCAATTAAAGTCCCTCGTGCTCCCAACTTTTTTTTGTGACATGGCCAAAAAACTTCGGCCGCACCTGCATAGCCAGCATTTTTCAAAACTATGGCAATAGAATGTTTAATATCGTCCGTTGTAGGAATCTTGCTAGAGTTGCATTGATATTCCAAAATTCCGCCGACTTTGTGTGTTAATATATCTGCACTTTCTTTGTCTATTTTCTTGTCAATGTTTGTATCATTTACAACATCAAAAATAGAAGTTGATATTTTTTCTGGCACAAAATCAACCACGTTTCCGTCATACTTTTTTACCTTTTCTATAGCAAACAGCTGCAGACCCATATGTCCTCCTTATAATTCAAGATGAAAAAACTGATCCCCCTACCCAGAAAACGAATTGCCAAACTGAGGAGATAAATACTAAAGACACTTTTTATTAAGCTTAGTAAAAATTTTAGCAGGTTAACCTCTAATTTGCCAACACTTTTTTCATCATAAATTTTTTGTATTTTTTAATCGAATAAAACATTTTTTTAAATGTCCAAAATTCTCAGAATAGAAAAAAAATAAACAATTAAAAAACATCTCAAAACGCTCTCGAAAATATTAATTTAGGACAAAAATGTTTTTTTCGAATATCACAAAATCAAGATGAAAAAAATAAATAAAATAAATAAAATAAATTTAGAAAAAACTACAAAAAAAACAATAAGCTGACTTGATGGACTTATTAAAAAAAACACGCCCCGTTATCCCGTGCTGAAAGCGAAATTAAAAAAAAAGAAATTAATTAATTGGGGAAATTTTGAGTTTTTTGTTCTTTTTTGTCAATATTCAATCGGTACCCAAAAAACAAAAAGTTTTAATCGCCTTCCAACACAACCAACAAAATTTTTAACTTCTTCTGTACAACCAACGCCAAACTGACCATCTAAAAGATCTTGAGACAACGCATAAGCCTCCGCACGCGCAACGGCCAGCTTTATTAAGCTTCTAGCTCGTGACAAATCTGTTGTTATCTCACGCCTTAATTTCCTCTCTTGTTCAAGATTATCCAAAACAGACATTGGAACAAAAGTTATGCTACGATAATCATGCCAATCTTTAAAAAATGCAGCATAATAACCAACAGACTTGTGTGTTTCAGCAGCCATACTTGAACAACAAGCACGCGCAAAAAATAAACATAAAAAGAAAATAAAAAATGACTTAACAATATTCATGTTCATAATTTCAGCAAAAATCTGTGCGAAATAATTTTACAAAATACCTAGCATTAATATAGAAAACAATTTACTAGAAAAAAGAACAAAGAAAAAGCACTTCCAGAAATCTGGAAGTGCTTTCAATCTTATATCAAGTTAAAGATTAGTAGCGTCCTCCGCCACCAAATCCTCGGCCTCCGCCGCCGCCGCTTCGGCCTCCGCCGCCGCCGCCGTATCCGCCACGACCGCCGCCGCCGCCGCCGCCGCCACTTCTAGCTTCGCGAGCACGTGCTTGGGAAACAACTAAAGTACGGCCACCAACTTCTTTGCCGTTTAAACCTTCTATTGCACTGTTGGCTTCTTCTTCTGTAGACATTTCAACAAATCCAAAACCTTTACTTGAACCTGAAAAAGCATCGATGATGATTTTAACAGTTTCAACTTGACCAAATTCTGCAAAGACTTCCTTGAGTTCCTCTTCTGTCAATGAGTAAGAGAGGCTACCAACGTATAATTTTTTTGTCACAAAGGACCTTTCGAAAAAATACCCCACAACATTCAATCTGTTGTGGTAAATAAAAAAAATAAATATTACTCAACAATAAAAAAATCATCAAAGGCGCAAAAATACAAAGAAGAAAACAAAAATAAGAGCTTTACGAATTCTATGATTTGTTTCATGTCTCTCTTATTGTATCAAAAAAACTCCGGCTTTAAAACTTTTTTTTATACTAAACAACACAATCAACATAATTAAGAGCCATACAACGTTTAATAAAAGCTACCCCGAAAAAATATCTAATTGAGCTATTCTGTTTTAAAACACTAGGAACTAGTTTTTCTAGCTAAATTTACCTCTTCCTCGTACGCCACTTCATCCAATAAAAAAGCACTTCCGCGAGAATCGGAAGTGCTTTATAACTTTGTCTTAGAAGCTAACTAGTAGCGTCCTCGGCCACCACTTCCCCCAGTGCCACCATCACGACCACCCTCTTTTGAGCGAGCCAGTGAAACAACAACTGTGCGACCGCCCATTTCTTTTCCATGCAAACCTTCTATTGCACTTGCAGCGTCTTCTTCTGTACCCATTTCAATAAAACCAAAACCCTTACTTGAACCTGAAAAAGCATCAATAATAATTTTGACCGATTCCACAGGACCAACTTCGGAAAATGTTTCCTTAAGTCCTTCTTCTGTTATTGAATAAGGGAGATTTCCAATATATAACTTTTTTGACACAAAAAACCTTTCGAAAAAAAGAAGCTCATAGAATAACCGGTAATCCAAACCAGTTAACCATGAAAATAAAACAATCAGTACATCATAATAATAATGAGAAAAATCATGAAAGGTGTAAAAAAGACAAAGAAGAGAAAATACAACAGAAAATATTACAAACCTTATGATTTGTTCCATTAAAAATGGCGGGGCTGACGAGACTCGAACTCGCGACCTTCCGCGTGACAGGCGGACACTCTAACCAAACTGAGCTACAGCCCCCAAGGCCAAATTTTAAAATATTTCAAACCGAATAGTGGCTCCTCGAACTGGACTCGAACCAGTGACCCAACGATTAACAGTCGTTTGCTCTACCAACTGAGCTACCGAGGAATCAAAAATCACTCTCATCGTGCGTCTAAATGGTGGGCGGTACTGGATTCGAACCAGTGACCCCCAGTTTGTAAGACTGATGCTCTAGCCAACTGAGCTAACCGCCCCCCTTTAAATTCCACTACTTCAAAGATCCCTAACAGAGATTCTTTACATAACTACAGGAAGTTTAAGTGAAAAAAATGTGAAAGTCAAAATAATTTACTATTAATTATTGTATTAAAATATGGACATTTGATAATCTTTTGTGCCACAAAAATATAAATTTCTGGTAAAAAAACTGTTTTATTCTTGCCAACAGAACCACAAATTTGAAAGGCATTATAAACATTAGTTTCAAATGGGCCCATTTGTCTGTTATAATCTGTTCAAAGTCCTGTATAAAATGAAAGCCTCGAAGGAATCGTTGTTATGAATCGTGTTTTCAGCTATATAAAAAACATATTTTTCATCTTAGTAATTCTAAGCATTGCACCAAAATTAATCGAAATCCTCAAAAATGAATATCTTAAAAACTTAGAACAAAACACAAAAGTCGGCTATCTTCCAATTAAAGAATTTTTGTCTAGCTCCCATGAAATTAACAAAAATATTAAACAACTTTTTAAAGACTCAGAAATCAAGGCAATATTTATAGAAATGGATTGCTCGGGCGGAGCAAATGGAACAGGAAAAGCTCTGTTTGACGAAATAAGAACACTGAAAAAAGAATACCCTAAGCCTGTAGTCGTATATACGGAAAATGTCTGCGCATCCGCCGGGTACTGGGTCGCATGTTCGGCAGACTGCATAGTCGCGTCAGGGTGTGCCCTTGTTGGAAGTATCGGCGTTTTCATTCCCTATCAATTCAAACTAAAAAACTTCATCAATAAGCACGAAATTCAATACAACGTGATAAAAGCCGGAAAATATAAGGATGTTGGAGATCCATTTCTTGATGCAACGCCAGAAGGAAACGAATACTTACAAGAAATGATTGACGATGCCTACGACCAATTTGTAAAGGATGTGGCAGAATCTAGAAAGCTCTCGACAACCAAGCAGGCCATTGAGACTTGGGCAAATGGAAAAGTGTTTACCGGCAATCAAGCATTACAACACAGATTAATTGACAAAACCGGCTCACGATCAACCGCGATAGAAGAAATTAAAAATCGCGCAATTATTGAAGGCAAAATTCGCTGGGAAAAACTTGCAACACCAGGACCTCTGACAAAGCTTTTTGCAGGGGAACAAATGGATGACACCCCTGTTGCAAAAAGCTTTATACATTCTATAATGGAGTCGATTTGTGTGTTTTTAGAAGAACGTTATCGATCTTTTGTGTAAAATATAAAACCCTAAAAAAGGAGTCTTTTATTATGATTAAAAAAATTTTGTTGGCAACAGTTTCTACATTAGTCATTTGCTCTGCATTACACTCTGAAGAAACAAACTTAAATCCATTTGATAAAATTTGGACAAATCTAAATGCAAAAGTAGAGCATCTTGACATAAAATACGAACTCAGGGGCATCAAGACATCTTTAGACAACATGTGGAAATCTTGCAAAAAACATCCACAGCTAAGTTTAGACTTTTCAGCCTTTGTAAAAGCAATTACACAATACCTTGGCAAAAGAGATCAAGCAACCCTAAGCTCACTAACTAACGCCTCCAAAAAATACCACTCAACCCTGTCGGGAATCGGCTCAATAAATCCCATTAACAAAAGCGCATCTAAACAATTTGAGCAACTTAGAAAAAATGCAAAAGTTAACGTTGAAAACGCTTGCTCAAAAGAATTGGAAGACACTCACAAAAAATATAACGATATTCTTGTCCAGATAAAAGAACAAATAGAGCGCGCAATAGAACAAGCACGCGAAAAATATAAACAAGACTTACAAGATGCAGACAATGAAAAAGAGAAGGCCGTAAAGTTTGGAAATCGGCTTAGCGCAAAACACAAATACGACAAGACAGTAACAGATCTGAAAAATAATGCTCAAAAAATAAAACACGCTGCTCTTGAAACTCTTTACAAAGAACTCGCTAAGGATTTAGATCAATACCGTCAAGCACAAAACCAAATAGACTTTGTTAGAGAATTATTATTGTTCCTAGTATAAAAAACATTTAAAAAAGCCTCGGAATCTATCCGGGGCTTTTAATATTTTCCTTTTTTAATAAGAAAACAATTGTCGATTTTATCAAAATCAATAAGCGGCTCGACAATTACATTGTAATGGAGCTTGTTTTTTTCAAATGATCGAATCTTTCCAAGAGCAAACCCCTTAGGAAAAATAAATCCACTTCCCTCAGACAAAATAAGATCACCCTCCTTTAAACTATTGAAATGCTCAACAAAGCATAGCTCCATTTGATGTGTTTCGTTTACTCCTTGGCAAATTCCCTTTGACTTTGTTTTAGAACAAAAGGCCGCAACTTTACATTGGCTATCTGTTATCAACGCAATTCTGCTAAAATATGGATAAACCTCTTCCACTTTCCCAAGCAAGCAGTTTTTATAAATAGCAACCATATCTTTTTCAACACCTGATTGAACGCCAACATCAACAAAAATCACCTGTGATTGTTTTGATACCATTCTTAGAATAATATTCCCCAGAACCGCATTCTTATGCTTATACCGTTTTTTAAATTCAACAAGTTCTTTTATGTCTTTAAAATACTCAACTTGCCCTGAAAGTTTGATATTTTCCTGAACTAATTCGTACAAACTTTTTTGTAATTTATCGACCAGACTTTCTAGTTCACCCTTATTTTTTCTTTTTGCAAAAATTTTTTTTACAGGTTCAACGGTATAATTTTGTGCAATAACTAGCGGATAAGAAGCACAGGATGCAATCTGTTCTAACACACCAGTCCTAAAAAAAAACATACGATGGATAAAAAAGAAAAGCAACGCCCCTGAAAAAAACCATATTAAAATTTGGTTTAGCACCTTCATCTACATCACCCAAGAAAAGATAATAAGCCTTCTTTTACCTCTGCTACAGAATCAGAAACAATTAATTTTTTTCGCAACTGAGCAGCTCCTGGAATTCCCTTTATGTAATGTGGCAAATGTTTTCTGAAACAATAAATTCCATGCTCTCCAAAATAATCCAATAAATTTTCTAGGTGCTTAATAGCACAAAACAATATTAATTTATTATCCACAACAAAAGGCTCATCCAAAGACTTAAGCTTCAACTCTTTAAGCCGCCAAGGGGCTCCATATAGCCCACGCGAAACCATAAACCCATCAGCTCCTGTTTGTTCGTAAGTCCTCTTAGCAGAGGACCAATCAACAATTTCTCCAGAAAAAATAATTGGAATATTGAGAGTTTTTTTTACAAGAGCCGCAAGATCATAATCTGGAACACCCGCAAATCTTTCTGTTTGTAGTCTTGGATGAATTGTAAGTGCGTCTGCTCCACAATCTTGAACAAGCTTTGCAACTTCAATTGCATTTTTGTGCTTAAACCCTGCACGCATTTTAACCGTGAATGGAATTTGCAAATTTCTTCTAAACTCTTTCAGAATTTTTTCCAAAAACGGAACATCCGACATAAGAAGCGAACCGGACCCAGACTTAACAACATTTTTCGCCGGACATCCTATATTCAAATCAACAGCATCAATACCAATAGCCAAAGCCTTTTCAATTGCAGGCTTTATGTGATCAATAGAATTTGTTGTGAGCTGAAAATTGAGCGGACGCTCATCTTGGCCAAAGTCTAACGACCTTGTAACGCCCTTATCATGCGCAATACAAGAAGTATGTCGCATTTCAGTGTAAAGCAATTCATCTTTAGAAAATTCTCGAACCAACTTGCGAAATGGTGAATCCGTAACACCATCCATTGGTCCACCGATAAAACGAGGAAATTCTTTTGCCCCTATCTTTATATTATTTTTCCAAAAACTCATATCTCGAAAACTCCAAAAAATATTAACAACTGTTTTGTTTAGTATACCGAAATTGATAGGAAAAATATTTGAAATGATAAAATATTACAAAAAAAAGTGCGCGACTTTTTTAATCGCACACTACTCTCCTTTTTTTTCCCCTTATTGCCCCCTAATCTAACCTCTTCGATTCAATCTTAAATAATTTAAAGATAAAAATGCAAGGCTTTACAAAAATTATGAATTTTAACTATTCGATGGTCTGTACTGATGCCATTTTGTCTCTTGCTCATACGCGTGTGCAATTCTATACAAAAGACACTCAGAAAGGTGAGGGCCTATCAACTGCAAACCAATAGGAAGCTTGTTTTTATCAAAACCACAAGGAATTGAAATTGCTGGCATTCCAGCCAAGTTAACTGGCGCTGTATACTCGTCACACAAATCCAGCTGTAATTTATTGTCGTCGTATGCACCAAATTTAAATGCTGTCATTGCCTGTGTAGGAGACATCAAAATATCAATATCCTTAAACGCCTCCTGAAACTCACGACGAATTAACTGTTGCACCTTTTTTGCATTGGCATAAAATTCTCCGGCATGACCTACAGAAAGGACATAATTACCAACTAATATTCGACATTTTACCTCTTGTCCAAAACCATCATGACGTGTTTTGCGATACATTTCTTTCAACTGCTCGTTGCCCCCTTTTCTCAGACCGTATCTGACTCCATCATATCTTGCCAAATTTGATGCGGCTTCGGCACGACTCAAAATAAAATAGGTTGCTGCGCCATAACGCAAAGAGGGCAAACAAATACGTTTTGTTGCAAACCCTAAACCTTCAAAAACGCCAATTGAATCCTGCAGGGACTTGTAAACATCATCACCAATAACACCCTCTTCCATTTCGTTCTCTAAAATGCCAATGGTTAATTTGTCAGAAAACTTTTTCCCTAAATCCTGAGTGTAATCTTTAATACTAACAGACAAACTTGTTGAATCATGTGTGTCGTGCCCAGCAATAGAAGAAAGCACCAAAGCATTGTCTTCAACCGTACGCGAAATAACACCAATTTGATCCAAAGACGAAGCATATGCAACCAAGCCATAACGAGAAACAAGACCGTAAGTAGGCTTAAGACCAACAACACCGCAAAACGCTGCTGGTTGCCGGACAGACCCTCCTGTATCTGAACCCAATGCCCAGGGTACAAGCCCAGCCGAAACAGCCGCCGCCGAGCCGCCACTAGAACCACCTGCTACCCTATCTAGATTCCAAGGATTTGCTGTTTTTTTAAATGCCGATGTCTCTGTAGAACTGCCCATTGCAAACTCATCACAATTTGCTCTACCAATTAAAAAAGCCCCATCTTTTTTAAGACGAGCACTGACAGTTGAATCATATGGAGATACAAAGTTTTCAAGAATTTTTGAAGCGCAAGATGTTATTCTGTCCTTCTGGCAAATATTGTCTTTAAGAAGACCAGGGATACCAACCAAATTACCTTTTAAAGCGCTATTTTTTAGAACTGAACTTTCGTCAAAAACCTCCAAAGTAGATCCAATTTTTGGGTCTATATCTTTAATTCGCTTAACGAAAAAAGATAAAACCTCTTCACGAGAAACCTCCTTTTTGTCGATATATTCCTTAAGTTCTTTTATTGTTGCAAAAGCTAGTTTTTTCATCGTGGGCCCCTTACTTGTTGTTCAAAATGATTGGAACAACAAAAAAATTATCTTCTCTATCCGGAGCCTGTCTTAGAATTGTCTCGCTGTCAGTTTTAATAACAACATCCTCTCTCATTATATTGACATTCTTTCTTAGAGGTTCGCGAACATCGATCGCAACTTCCTTAACTCTTTGCGCATAAGAAAGAACATCTTGTAATTGCTTTACAATTGGCTCAATTTCATCATCCGAAATTTCTATACGAGAAAGCTCTGCTATTTTTAAAACTTCTTCTTTTGTTATTTTTTCCATATAAAAACCCTCATACCGTTGGAGTCTTCCACTTTTCCCCTCTAAACCTATAGATATAAATTATACTCATAAATCCAGTTACAACATAAAATGATCCGTATAAAAGTAAGAATTTGGTAATACTGTTCTCTATAGGCAAAATAGATATAGTATATGACAAAGGGAAAAAGCATCCAAAACATATAAAAAACCTTGTCCACATAACAGTTTTAACCTGTTGTGCACCTCTCATTGCTCCTGAGAGTATCAATTGTAGCACATCAAAAAAAACAAGTACACTTAAAATTGGAAATACTATTGCGGAAAAGCTTGCAAATCGGCCTTTTTGGTCAAAAACCATGGCAATTTGCTCTGGCCATATTGAAAAAACTAAAAGAACTAAAAACACCATTGCTGAAGCTAAAAATACTATTTTTTTTACATTCGTTTTTATCCCATCCCAGTCTTTCCTTCCATAATCATTGCTAACTAAAAATGTTATAATCTGCGCAAACGCAACAGCCGGCATTAAAGCAAATCGCTCCATATCTTTAATAAGACCATAACTTGCCAAAACATATTTACCCATGGGGGCTATCAAAGCCCCAAGCCAAATATATGAACCAGCAAAAGCTATTTTATCCAGCATAACTGGCCACGCAAGAATAAAAATCGATTTAACATTTTTCCACGAAGAAACTCTTCTCAACAAATTAATCCCATATTTTTTTGTGTCATTATTAAAAAAAATATAGCACAGACCAATTATAAGCATCACAGAATATTGTAACAAAGTGGCTACGGCAGACCCGTTCAAACCCATTTTTGGAAATCCACAGTTTCCAAAAATCAAAAGATAATCAAATAATACGAGTACGGTACCACCACACATAAAAATTAGCATTGGGACTCTTGTATTTTTTATTCCACGCAAAAAACCAACCAAGGCAAAATAAACAAACGTAAAAAACATTCCAATTGCACGTAGGCGCAAAAACGAAACACCCATTGGTATCATTTCAGCCGGAACCCTATAGGCAGAATAAATCCAAAAAGCACCAAAAAATAGAATAGCTGAAACTACAAACGCTGAAACTACAACAGACCAAAATAAATCAACCAACACCGTTCCAGCTTCTTTAAATTTTTTAAGCCCATTGTAATGCCCAATTAAAACAAGCCCTCCAACAGCAAGCCCTTCTCCCATTTTTACAAGCATATGCAATATTGTGTTAGTAACAGTAAGAGTTGTATACGCCGAAGTAGAACGCAAGAATGCGATAAAAACAGAGTCTATCAAAAACGGAAGAGAATATATTACCAAGTTTGTAACAAGTTCAGGAAAAAAATACCTTAGAAGAGAGCTATAATTCTCTCCATGAGAAACGTCCACAATGCCGCTAAAGTAACTAACCAACAGCTTCTTCTTCCTCATATTAACCCCTTTCATCACAAAACCTATCTCACCACTTGCTCTCTAAAAGGCACCAAATAAACAGGATGTAAATCTGTTCATTTGGACGTTACATATATAGAAAAATAATAAAGAAATGTAAAATTTAATTTTGCATTTCTCCGATATATTTTTCACATTTTTGAATTATAAACATTAACTTTTACCAAAAAAGCACCTTATCTTGATCTTTTTTCGTTTTTAACTATAATTATTGTTGTGTATGTTTCTTTTCTTTTCATTTTACCGGGGGTTTCTATCATGAACAAACTAAAACTTATCATAACAGTTTTTCTCGTAACACAATTTGTTTTACCTGCTCACGCAAAAAACAATTTTAGCTTTCAACATAGAGCCGTAGCAGTTTACCAACAAGCACACAGGAAATGTGGCCAGGCCATTGAGAAAACTGCAGAACTAGCACAGGAATCTTTTGAATGGGTAAGAGGAGTAAATCCTGGAAAAACATTTGCTAAAGCAGCCGTTTCAACAGCAGCAAAAATGCTGGTTGAAACACTTTTATCTGTAAGTTAAAATATATTTTTGATTAAAGAAAAAGCCCCTTGATATTAAATCAAGGGGCTTTTTTATTTCTGTTCTCACGGTTATAAAAAACCATGGAAAACTCTACCCTTGTTCTGCTAAGATTAAGGTAGAAGTCTTATTAAAAAAGGGGGACAAAAATGAATAAAATAAAACTATTTTCTGTGCTACTTTTATTTCAATTTACCGTTTCACTGGCACAAGAAGCACCAGCAATCGACTACACAAATATAAATGTAAAACAAACCATAAGTGTCACAAAAATATATAATAAGCTCGTCAAGTGGGCAGAAGAAAAAAAGATTGGCAGTGTCTTTTTAAAAGCAGCCGTTGCAACAACAGCAAAAGTAATTATCGAAACCGCTCTTGGAAGATGACTACTTTTTTTTAAAAATAAACAACTTTCTTTGTTTATTTTTAATCATATACAAATCTTGTTTGAGAATAAGAGGAGCCTCATTTCGCTCTGGCTCCCAATTTTTAGAAGCCCAATACACCAAAGTAGAACTATTATAAAAGCACTGTGGTGAAAAAGCTCTAATCAACTCTTTAACACTAAGGGAAGCTCTTGCAGCAAATATATCAATTGAATGCTTTGTTGTTCGCAAAAAAGTTCTCCAGTCACACTGAACAACCTCAATATTTTGCAACAATAACTCTTTTGCAACCTGCCGCAAAAATTCAACCTTTTTAGTCGTTACCTCTATTAAAAAAAAATTTACTTTTGGATTAACAATAGCTAATGGAATTCCAGGAAAGCCACCACCACTCCCAATGTCTGCCAATCCATTCACTGCAGATAAATCAAAAAAACGTCTCAACACCAAAGAATCTTGAAAATGAAATGCCACAACATCGTGCGCAGAGATAATACGTGTGATATTGAACCGCTCATTTGCCTTCTGAAGCATTTGCAAATATTTTAAAAATTTTTCTTGTTGTTCTTGAGAAAGCTTTTCCTTTTCAACAAAGGCTTTCCAATATTTTTCTGACACAATTTTACTTAAAACCATAGAGACTTTACCCCAGCTTTGATATAGTAACAACAGAAAATTCATATGTAAGTTTAAAAAACAAAGGAGAAAAAATGAAGCTTCACATATTATTTTTTTTCGTTCTCACCATAGTTGTTACTTTTGGAGTCACAACCATTCACTGTTCCCCTTCACCACATACCGTGTCACTTATAATAAAGCAATATCCGGATATAGATACAGAATATGAAATAAAAAAAGCACAACAAAACTTGAAAAATCCTTATAAAATTCCTCGCAAAGTTATAAAAAATACAACTCGCTGGGAAAATGGTGTTTTTTCAATATACGCAGGCCAAATTGAAGTTTCAAACAACAGCCAAATAATCTTTAATAGAATGCATCTAAAGCCAGAGTTTTATATTCTTGTCACCGACGCAATAGATCCAGTATTTATGTTTCCAAATACGATACACCACATAGAAGTATTACCAAACAGACCAGCCGCTCTTTTTTCTGTAAAAAAAGTACTCGACAAAAAAACACAGCTCCATTTTTGGAACGCACAAGAAGAGCCTCTACCAGAAAATCATCGCATTCATAAAAATTCAATTGTCGTACTAGCAAAACCAAAAAACGTATATGTTCCTACTGGAATAACAATTTCGAATGACGATCCACAGCTGATTCTTCCAACAATATATTTAAAAAAACAAGTAAATAAGCTTGCAAATGCACTCTATATTTTGAATATTAAACAATTCTTTGGATCATTGTATCTCAAACAAAAACAGACAGGCGCTATTGTAAGCAGTGTGCTAATACGATAACGCATGCTATATCACGACTCAACAGACATTTTGGAGCCAACTCAGCACGCAATTACACAAAAAAAAAAAATTGCTATAATAACGTTGTAGTTGGAGAGATAAATATGTTAAACCTTGCGCAAGGGGTAACTTTATGAAATTGCAAATATCCTTCGATCTTATTGACCTGAAGAAGTCTTTGAAAATCGCACAAAAAGTTGCAGAATTTGCCGACATACTAGAGGTCGGATCAATTTTAATCTACAGATACGGTATAGAAGCCGTAAAAGAATTCTGCAAAGCATTTCCAAATTCAACCATATTGGCTGATACAAAAATAGTTGATCACGGAAGAGAGATTGTCAATCTCTTAGAAAAAAATGGGCCAAAATGGATAACCATCATGGCTGGAGCAAATAAAAAAATAATTCAGTCGGCATGTAGCGCTGCCCATGATGCAAACAAAAAAAGCGTTCTAGACCTTTTAACAACAGATTTTATAGGACAATCCGCCATGGAAGCAAAGATTCTAGGAGTAGATTCAATACTTTTCCACAAAGTATATACACAAGACTCCGCTCTGACATTCAAGGATAAGTGGGAAATGGTAAAGGGCAACACGTCACTACCAATATTTATATCTGCTCAAATAGACGAAAATAATATCGACAATATAATAGAGTTCCGGCCAAGTGGTATTGTTGTAGGCAAAGCCATAACCGAATCAGATAACCCCAAAAAATCCGCACAGTTTTTTAAGGAAAAATGTATTTAAATTAGGGTCGGCGCTCTCGCGCCGATTCATCAACCCATCTCTTGCGCTGCACTTGTTTGCATTGCCTGCGCTGCCCCTCGGTACCGACTAAGAAATAAATTCCACAAATTCGACAGATATAAATTAATTATAGAGTCGAAAGTTTTATCTGTTTTCGCTTTTACAAGATACGCTTTGTCATATTCCATTTTCGCAAAATACATGGTCCTAACAACCGACGTCATACTATTTGAAAGCACAGAAATTCCTGCGTATGCTTCTGCAGCATTTCCAGCTTTTGCCTTTTGAACAAAACTATCAAGAACTCCAACAAGATGACTTTCAAAACTACTGCCATTAATAAAACTCTCTATATTTGTCCCAACAACAGCTAAATTAGGCTTTGCAGCTGATCCATCTTTTGGAGCCGCAGGAGAAGGATCAACAGTATAAACTGTTGCAGGAATAGAAATAAGTGCTTGAATTTCAGCTCCTGCTTGCCTAGTAAGCGTCTCTATGTAGTCAGTTTGTTGTTGTTTATTGTTTGGATGCAAATCAGATGCAATATCACTTAATTTCTTACTTGCAAGCTGATTTGACATCATATAACGCATCATACTCCACAAAGATAAATGATTGAAATCTGTATATGCTGCAGACTCCTTGGTACTAAAGTCCGTTGAAACACCAAAGTTTCCTGATGACGCAGACTGTAAGAATATTTTTTCTTCGCTTATAACCTGAGCAAATGACTTAATATTACCTACAGTATCTCCAACATGAAGAGATGAATTTGCTCCAAATTGAAGAATGTTTTGTGTAGCTTCCATAAATACAGCTCTAATCTGATTCAAGTTTGCCAAATCCATCGTTATCTCGAATGTACTATTTAGTTGTGTTATTACAGGGTCTTTAGATTGGTCATAACTAAGATAATTGTTAGGATTGTGTATTTTTGCAATTATTCCAATCATTGTTTGATACTGCTGGGCAACATAACCAAAATATGAATATCCATCCATATACCGATAAAGTGGAGACTTCATATCAACTGTATAATTCGAAGAATGAAAATCAAAAGGGGTCCCCATAAAATACCACGCGACATTATTTGCTGCCTCTATAATGTGTTCAAATAACATTTTCCACAAACTAAGTTCCTCTGTTCCGAAAAGTTTTGGATATGCGTATGACAAAGAATATTGTTGAAACATTTTTTGGAACATTGATGAAAAATTAGAATCAATAACAATTCGGTTATTTACTGGATCATCCACAACCGGATTACCAATTAAAAATCTTGAGACCTCATCCCCTGTATCCATACAGTATTGAACAATTATTTGCCCCAACCTATTTAAAGAATCTGTCAGTTTTGCATCAACCCCAATCTCCGCTTCAAGACCACCTTTTGCCATCTGCAATTTCACCAGAGTTCCGTTTGTATCAGAGGCTATCATGTCTGAAACTTTAAGCATATCTTGTGAAAAAACGATATTGTAACGACTAGAGTCAAAAGTGTAAGGATAAGTATCAGAGACAGCGTCTTTCATTTTCTCCGGAGGATTTATAGCAGTTATTTTGTCCGACAAAACACTCCACGACACAACGGCTCTTGTTAAATATGTCAAACAAACTTTTCCAGCAAGGTATTTAGCAACCTTTGTCGAAGGGGCTGCCGTATATTCTCTGCCGCCTACTACTATATTTTGACCAGCAACTCCACTATAAAAACTACTGCCGTTATAATAATAAACAAGAGCCGATGGCAACTCTCTATATGCAGCCTGTTGAGGAATATTTGCAAGAGGAGCAAGCTGCTGAATAATTGACCAACTTCCATTCCCATTCGCATCTACCATGTATTCTAGCGTTACAGAAGCATGAAGAGTGTCATTGTCCCCAAACAACGGGCTAGTTTCTTGGGTCTTAGCAACATCAATTTCATTTTCAACCGCATCGGTAATATCTGATATATATTTATCCAAAAAAGTCTGATCTAATGGCACAGACTCCACCTGATTAAACGCCTTGAAAGAATCAGTGATAGCCGCAATTACAATATTCTTATCTGTTTTACTTTGAGATGAGTAAACATATTTTGACTTTGTAGAAGGAACAACAACATTATTAGGAACATTGTATTTGTAACTGTATACATAATACTTTTCTGGAATAGGAACACCATAATCAATCCCATTACAAATTAAACGCTGTGTTCTACCGGGCACAACCGAATATCTGTAAGCGTCCCCAGTTCCTCTCGTTTGTGCAGTACGGCAATTATTCTTAAACCCATTTATAGCGATAGCATTTTTTTCCTGCAAATACAAATTCCAGGCCTTATCATAATACAAAAACGCCTTACCATAACCAGTATTTGTATAATATGAAGAAGGATCTGATGGAACTGCCTTAGACGCTGAATCCATAATAGCGCCCTCTTTATTGTAGTAATAGTCTCCAGCCGCCTTACAAAGAGGTGCAAGTAGTGACTGTGGATTTTCAAAATTAGCAGGAAAATCGCTAGTTGCAATGGCATTCCAACTATTTACGAACTCTGTTGAATCTTCTTGGGTTATATCAAAATCTGCCTCTAAAACTGAAATAATTTGATCTCTTAGTTGAACAGATTGATCATATAGGCTTTTCGCGCTAATTAGTTGTTTCACATTAGCAACTGCAGAATCATAGTTGCTACCAACAACTACTGTATTAATCTGCTTAACTTTACTAAAAAAAGACTTAAGCTTATTAGTGACACCTGAAAAAGAAGCTGTTGCTGGAGCTATTTTTTTATCCGCAAAATACTTTCTGGTAAGAACCAATACACAATTAATATCTTGTTCGATTCCATCAGGCATGTTAGATTCTAACGCCGTTTGATAATCTGAAACAACTTTTTCATAACCTTGCACTGTTTTTATATCAAACTGAACTCCAGACAAAACCATATTAAGAGCATTATTCCATGCAACATTGGCAGGAGATGAAAATGGCTGCCCAGACCAATCAGAGGCATTTTGTGCATCAGAAATTGAACTACTTATTGAAGTATTAAGTTCAGCAATATGGCTTTGAATAACCTGCTTTTTTTCGTTAAAAATATTCTGCATGTTGCTATTTAAATATTTAAATACACTTTTTTTCATTGGAGGAAGATAACATTGAAGAGAAAAACCCGGCTTGCTACTACTATATTTTGCCCCATAATCATAGCACATTCTTGCAAAGTGCTGTGCTATCCAAGCAGAAAAAGTTCCCCCTTGTGGAACGACTGCCTTAATAACTGAATAGAGACCATCGTTATTTCCAGTCACCCCACCAAGATAACGATTAAAAACCGTTAACTTGCTAGAATTACCAACATAACCATCATAAATTGAGTCTACTTCGCTATAGTTTTTACCTGGAAGCAAAATATTCTGATACGCTGCATTAAATTGTGCAAATTCAGTTTCTATTTGGACATCTGTTGCACCCTGCAAAGCACTATCTGCTTGTAAAACAAGATTATTGGAATCAACAAGTGCCTGCAAAAACATTACAGTCTGACTTAGAATTCCAACATCAGAAGGAATAGTATGAGATTTTCCGGATTTATCCACATAAGAAATCTCAGAAGGTAACGTTATATCTCCAGTTACTCCCATACCCATCGCCTGATAATCATGAATGGCTGCCTGATAGTTAACAATCGCAATATTTAACGAACAATTCATGTCTTGCAGCAAGTTAGAAAAAGTTGTTTGTTCATAAAAAATATCACTGGTAATATTAGTGCCTGTAGGATTGCTGTACGCTTGATACGTATTCCAGTCTTTTCCGACACCAAAATTACTAAAGATAAATGTCTGTAAATTACTTATAGATTGTGGAACTAAAACCTGAAACATAATATCAACAGCTTCCTGCTCAACAAATTGTGCCATAGTCGGTGCACCAATTTGAAACTTTTCTTTTGCCAAAGTATAGTAATTTGCTGCTTCGACAAAGTCATTGCTGGAATTGGCCGCAACAGCTAGATCATACTGCTTCAGGCCTTCGGTTAAATCATTTGAATATTTTCTATTTTGTGTAACTCTTTCTGCGTATATTACTTTTGCATTTTTCTCACTAGCCAACACATTACAAAAATCTGCAATAGAATCATAACATCGCTGCAAAAACAACGTATATTCTCTTTTCTGACTCTTGTCACTATTAGAACAAATTCCCAACTTATTGATAATTTGTGTCGTTAAATTAAAATATGAGCTTTGCTTTTCAACAAGATACGACGCAAAAGTTTCAAGAATAAAACTTGCACCCTTCAAGTTAAGGTACTTTAAAACCTGATAAAAATGGTCGGCCTGGTTCATCGCAGCAACAGCTTCGGAAATCGATTTATTTAAAAAGTCTTGCTCTGCGGGCAAAAATGTTTCTGAATCAGTAATTGCAGCCTTAAGCTGAATCATTTTTTCAAAATAATTTAAATTTACAAACTCATTAATTTCATCGGCCGTCAACTTACATGTTGTTCCAAGATATTGGTTAACCAAAGAAAGCAAATTATTTGTAAGCGCCTGAACAGAAAACTGCCATAACGCATAGTCATCATCTACCCCGGTACCAGCTTGTAGCAAACTTCTTACGTTAATACTCTCAGATTCAATAAAATGTACATACAATTTCATCAAAGAAACAATAACGCTCTTATATGCATTTATAACCTCAGCAGGCAAACTCCCTTTAGTCGAGTGAGAACCGTCCAAATAATTAAGAGACCTGTCTATACTCGCCAACGCCGCTTGAGAAACCCAGGCAGGAAACGGTCTTGTAGTTGTAGGATCACTTGGATTTGGAATGAACCAGGCATAAAACGTTTTGCTAGAATCTTTTCCTTGATAAACTCTAAAGTCTGACATTAATGACCCTGGGTGACTGAAAATATCAACCTTTCTTACCAACATGCCTGCCATAGCCTGCTCAGCCACACCCTGCCTAAAAGAATGCACCTGGCCTGATGTTAACCCTGAAGGAGAAGTTTTCTGTACTCCATTCCACGCATTAAACGCAGAGCCCTGTGCTGCTGCAATTATATCATCCTCTGTAGCAATATAATCTTTGTTTGCGACAGGCTGCCAATATGCCGCTTTTTTTGGAGAATCATCACCAAATACTGCCATAATTTTCGTATAATTATTAAATTCCTCAATAGAGCAGTTAAATGCGGGAGTGCCTGAGGCTTGCCCAGAAGTTTGAGCTGGCTTGCCAGCTTGGGACTGGCTATACCAGTCCTGAAGAGCCTTTTCTATCATTGGTGCACGAACCTGTTGATTTATATAGGCCCTTCTTTTAGCCATCTGTTCTTCCACGCTACTAGGATATTTTATTGCCCAATATGGAGAATTGGGATTGTTCATAATACTCAACATGGCCGTGTAAAAACCTTGCGCAGTCTCAACCTCAATTTGTCTTGCCATAACACAAACACCATCCGCAGAACTTGGGAGAGGAGTACTCGGATATGATTTACTCCAATTTAAAACAAGATCATAATATACAACAAAAAGATTAAATATATTTTGCAAATTACTAGTATTAGGCACAACTGGATATGAACCCAAGGCGGGACAACTAAGCTTGGTGGAACTTGGAAGACCAGAGCAGCTTTTACGTAAATTTTTATATGCTGAAACAAAATTAGTTACAAACTCTTTGTATGCATCACAAATTTTCGTTTGTCCACCATCGGCCAAGGTTTCATCTTTATACTGAAAACTAACAAGTGAATAAACCGGATCAGAAGTATCTGTTGGTGGACACTGAACGTCAGCCAAAATAAAAAAAGAAAAACCTGCAAAGAAAACAAAAATAAAGAAAGGCAACTTCCTCATCATACTTACACTCCCTCATAAAAAATAAAAACCTAATAATAGGGTTCTACTACACCAAAACCCGAAAAGCAATAATTACTTTTTCTGCCAACGATAAAAATTTTCTATTTCAGAAGCCGTTGTAGCATTAGTAGGACTTTTGTCTGGCCTATACCCCATAAACCTCGGAAAACGTAAAGCATAGCCTTTGCCATTTTCTTTTTTTGCACAAGTATGAACCTTAGAAACAGAAATCTCATCCGCCCTTACCATACAAACAATTTCAGGTGAAACCCAAACGTCCGGAAAATGTTCCGATGAACACTCAACGTTTTTGGGCTTTTGCTCAATCCCAATTGCTTCACAACGTTTTTTCATGTCCACCCACAACTCATCAGTCAAACCAGTTCCAACCTTTGCAATAGTTTGAAAGACGTCTTTATTCTTGTTGTAAATACCAACCAAAAATGCACCAATTCCAAATGACGAACGCCTACCAAGACCCCCGTAGTATCCCAAAACAACACAATCTATCGTATCGCTAAGCTTACTTCCTGAAATTTCTTTTAACTTGATCCAATTAGAGTTTCTTTTTCCTGGCTGATAACAAGAATCTGGACGCTTGACAACCAGTCCTTCAAGACCCTTACCAATAGAATCCAAAAAGTATTCTTCAAGTTGATCGGCTCGTTCAATTTTTTTTTCCTCAATAGCTATAATTTTTTCCGACTTGTCTTTTTTAAATACTTCTTCCAACAAGTTTCTTCGTTGCTCGTGAGTTTTGTCTAATAAGCTTTTGCCGTTATAATACAAAACATCGAAAATAAAAACTTTCAAAGGAAGCTGTTCCGCGACCTTTTCAATTTCATGTTTTCGTTTTCGCTTAACTGTTTCTTGGAAAGGAACAAAAACACCTTCATCATACGATATCGCCTCTCCCTCACAAATGATTTGATTCAATGGTAAATCCATAAAAAGCGATTTGAGGTCTGGAAACATATTCGACATATCAAGCATATTTCTGGAAAAAAACCTAACGATATGCTTCTCTTTTGTTTTATCAACATGAATCTGTAATCTAAATCCATCAAGTTTTGGTTGTGCAACACACGTACCAATTTTCTCCAAAATTTTTTTTGGAGAATTAATTCTTTCGGCAGAAGCTGGACGGATAGGGATCCCAACATGTATTTCCATCCCCTCTATAGCTTCGACTCCATTTTCCTTCAATGTGTAAGCAATAAGCCCAATATCAGCGCATACATTATAAGCATGCTCAAGTTTTTGCCTATAAGACTTGTCACCAATAGCCATCCAAGACAATGCATCTAAAAGCGTCATATCAGAAAAACCGATACGAAGTTTATCTGCTACTATACGAACAACAAATTTTGCAGAGAGAGGGTCAAGATCCAACAACAACCCTTTTAACAATTCTGACTTCTTTTCCTGCGATCCTAAACCAGATATTTTTTCTACCTCTTGTAAACGTCTGTAAACCTCGTCAAGCGAAAGTCCCCTGTCTACTCCAGGCCAGACAAACAAATCTATAACAGAACCAACATCTCCAACTTGCTTTATTTTTGTTTCAACATCTTCTTTGGCCGAATTAAACAATTTAGTAAGAATCTTTGAAAGTCCTTTAGATGAGATATTAAATTGAGTTCCTTTATATACCGCACGCAACTTTCCAAGAGACAAATAACTAATTAACCCGACATCCCTTGCGGTGGCCTTTAAAAATAGTTTTGCCAAATCTTTAGTCATGGCAATACGAGAGCTAACACTCTGTATTTGCTGGAAAGTTTTTGTAATATCCGAAAACAACACGGCCAACCCTTTCTATCTACGCCATTTTTGTATAAAAATTCTAATATTGTCTTGATGTGTAAATAAAATCCACACGGCTATAAAAAAAGTCAAAATAAGCATAACAACGTTTTTATACAGGAACCAACAAAGCAAAGGCATCGTCAAAACCATTATAACAGAGGCAACCCCAACTGTTTTGAATATAAAAAATGACAATAACCAAGGAATAAAAGATACCATTAAAAGTTTTGAACTCAATGCAAACAAAATTCCTACAGAAGTTGAAACTCCCTTGCCACCAGTAAAACGCAAAAAAACTGAAAACTTGTTGCCAACCAACAATAAAATTACTCCAACAAAAATGATCCACTGAGACAACCCAAAATACTGACCATAAAAAATAACCGAAAATGCCTTAAAAGCATCTAGTAGAAATACCACAAAAAAATATCGCGCACCTAAAACACGCGACACATTTGTTGCTCCAATGTTGCCAGAACCACGCTGTTGAATATTTTCAACACCCTTTAACCATGAAACGATAAATCCAACGGGAATTGCTCCAACAAGGTATGCCAAAATAAGAAAATGAATCATAACACAACCTTTTTACTTCTTATAGCAAGCTCGAGAAAATGATTGAAAATATTTGTAAGCCGTAAAAATGGATAAAAATACGGCACTAGCCAAAAGAATCAGTTCACAAACAGTCCAAAAATTTAAGGTATTAAAGTTCTTCATTGGACTCAAAATTGAAACTGTTATAAAAATCATCTGAACCGCTGTTTTAACTTTTGCGATACGAGAAACATCAATTTTCACATTATTTTCAAGCCCAATAATTCGCAAGCCCATTACAAAAAATTCTCGACCAACAAATAAAATCACCCAGAAAAAATGCAACTTCCCTATCGCCAAAATAGTCGTCAACGCAGAGAAAATTAAAACTTTATCTGCAATTGGATCCAAGTCTCTTCCTAGCTTGGTCTCCATTCTATACTTGCGAGCAAAATAACCATCAAAAAAATCTGTGAGACTCAACAAAATAAAAACTGCGGCCAAAAGAATATTACTCTCCCAGGAGACACTAGACCATCCATAAAAGAGAATAAATGGCAAAACTAATGGGGAAAAAAACAACCGGATAAGCGTAAGAATTAATGAAATATTATACACTATAGAAAAACCACTTTTGGTAGCGGCGCAGGGACTCGAACCCCGGACCTACGGATTATGATTCCGCCGCTCTAACCAGCTGAGCTACGCCGCCACACTTAATAAAAAGATTACACTAAATTTTTACTCTCTCAAACCCTAGATAACTTAGGACAAAAGTAAATATTGAACGCAAGAAGAACAACCCTGTGATTAAAGTTGCAACAATGCCCAACATTGTTGTAACCGCAAAACCTTTAATTGGGCCAGTTCCAAAATTGTACAGCACAACACCAACAATAAACGTTGTAATGTTTGCGTCCAAAATAACACCCATCGCTCCATTAAAGCCCTCACTTACCGCCGCCTTAAAAGACGAAGTCCCATGTGACAGCTCTTCTTTTATTCTTTCGTAAATCAAAATAGACGCATCAACGGCCATTCCAACCGTCAACACCATCCCTGCTATACCAGGCAATGTTAAGGTTGAATTCAACCAAGAAAGACCAAGTAAAATTAATAACATATTAAATAAAAGAGCAATGAACGCAAACAGTCCAGCCATTCCATAGTAATACAAGCTGAACAAGAACAAAAGGATAAGGCCAATAACACAAGACCGCAGACCTTTTCTTATAGCCTCTTCACCTAAAGTTGCCTTTACGTCTCTTTCTTCAATAAATTTGACAGGAGCAGCAAAAGCACCTGTTTTCAACATCATTGCTAGATCTTTAGCAGAGTCCCAAGTAAACCGACCATGAATATAGGCCTCTCCACCATGAATAGGCTGACCAATACTTGGAGCACAAATAACTTCGTCATCCAGAACTATGGCCATATTTCTACCATAATTTTGGCTTGTTAACTCACCAAATAACTCAGCCCCAGCGGAAGAAAGCTTAAAGTGAATAACCGGCTCATTACCATGAGTACCGCTGCCGATACCGGCGTAGGCATTCACCAAATGATTACCTGTAAGCTCTGCATATGCAGGAAGCAGATAGTGTTTTCGGCTTACAGCGCCAGAACCACCCTCAAATATTCCAGGGACAACCGTTAGCCCCTCTGG
>JABGSX010000050.1 GCA_018647505.1 bacterium
AAGAACCAAAAGTTCTCTTTAAACATCTTCCACAACCAGGAACCGGCTCTCCGTCGCAAAAACAGTTGGTTGCACATTTTGCTACGCAATATGTAAAAACAGTAAGCCCCGCCCCAATCGCAGCTCCTGCGCTACCACAGCCCTCACAAACATTATCAATAATGCTGCTAGGTGCGCACCCGGGAGGACAATCGCCAGCAACAGATTCTAAACAAAACAACCCAATAAAAAGAAACAGAACTAGTAATTTTTTTTTCATACAACAAACCCTTTTGAAAAAACAGAAAAGCCAATAGTTAAACACTTATAAGGCCAAAAAGTCTACCATAAAAAGCATTTTTCCAAAAATACATTCAGTATACAAATAGACTTTTACCAATTAAAAATAAACATTTTCTTGAAAAAACAGTCACTACATTTAGTCTTTATGTAGCACAATTTAAAATTTTCACGCAACAAAAAGATAAACAAACAAAAATGTATATTACAGTTCGACTACTCAAAGGATTTGCCAAACCTCTTTTATACAAAGTTCCCAAAAACTGGGAGCATAATGTTTTTATTGGAAGTATTATACAAGTTCCGTTAAAAATTTCTGTTGTGCCAGCACTTGTAGAAAGCTTGCACAATAAAAAGCCTGCCGACTGTCTATTCTCAATTCGAGAGGCCAATTCTCTAGAGCCGTTTCCAAAAGACAAAACATATTTTGATTTTATAAAAAAACTCAGCAATTATTACCAAATTGACCCACTCTCAATAATCAAACGAACCAGGCAGTTTTTTACCAAAAGCAAAACGGTACAACAAGAAATACAAAAACGTGACGACCAAATAAAACACAAGGACATTCTTTTAACGAACGAACAATTAAAAATATTTAACTCGTTAAAACCAATAGCTGCAAATCCATCATTTAAGCCAACACTAATACACGGAATTACAGGATCTGGAAAAACAGAGGTTTACAAAAAATTAATCCAACTTTATATAGCAAGAAAAAAAACATGCATTTTCTTGGTTCCGGAGGTAACGCTCGCCGTTCAATTTGAATCCCTTTTTAAAGCAACATTGCCGCCGAACTTAGAAATATTCGGGTTCCATTCAGCAACAAGCCCAAGAGAAAAAAAACTATTATGGCAAGCGCTAATAATCTCATCGCCAATTCTTATTGTTGGTGTTCACCTCCCTATTACCCTTCCAATTGAAAATCTAGGATTAATAATTATTGACGAAGAACACGAACCAGGATATCAAGAAAAAAAACATCCAAAAATAAACTCAAAAGAAGCCGCAATTTTACGAGCGCACACCAACAACATACCGATTGTTTTAGGTTCAGCAACACCGTCAATTACATCGCTGTATAACGTAAAAAATAGAAACTGGGGCTTTTTTCAATTAAAAAAACGCTTTACAGGGAGCCTTCCAAAAATTGAATGCGTAAACCTAAGAGAAAGTAAAAACAGAAAAAGCTTTTGGATAAGTAGAAAACTTTATAACGCTATTAACGATAGGCTTATAAAAAAAGAACAAACTATTATTTTTATCAATCGCAGAGGGGTAAGCTTTTTTGTCCAATGTAAAGAATGTAGCTTTGTTTTTGAATGCCCAAATTGTTCGGTAAGTTTGACTCTACATTATGATAACAATCTTTGTTGTCACTACTGTGAGTTTAAAAAAGAACTACCCGCAGACTGCCCAGAATGTAAAACTGAAAAAACAAAATACATTAAAAAAGGAATAGGAACACAGCAAACCGTAACTATATTAGAAAAACTGCTTCCTAATGCCAGAATAGAAAGAGCAGATCTTGATACAACAATTAACAGAAAAAAATGGAATGCAATTCTAGAAAAGTTTCAAAAAAAAGAAATTGATATTCTAGTTGGAACCCAAACAATCACCAAAGGTTATCACTTTCCTCACGTCACACTCGTTGGAATAATCTGGGCCGATCTAAATCTACACTTTCCAGTATACAACGCAACAGAAACAGCTCTACAACAAATAATACAGGTGGCAGGAAGAGCGGGAAGACAGTCTGAAGATAGCCTAGTAATTGTTCAAACAATGGCAGACCACAAAATTTTTTCATACGTTAATGAAATTGATTATTTAAAGTTTGCACAACAAGAATTATTATGTAGAAAAAAGACTTCTTACCCGCCCTACACACGTATTGTTGAAATTGAATTAAAAAATGTAAGCGAAGCAATTATAGATCAAGAAGCATACAAAATGACATGTGAATTGCTTAAAAAATCCAGAGGAAAAAACATTTCTGTTCTTGGCCCAGCAATACCCCCTGTTAGTAAAATAAAAAACACACATTCACGCAAAATCTACATAAAATCAAATTCCATCAGTGCGATAGCCAATATTTTTGGTACAATTAATCAAAAAACATACAAAAGTAAGATTTTCTTTACACCACAACCAACAGGATAAGTTTTTGTGTTAACAAATTTTTAAGAAAGGTTATAGAATGAAAAAAGTTATAGTTATATTTTTTACCCTTTCAACTCTGATCTTGATAGAAAATAACTTAAAGTGTGGGGACGAACTTGATAGAGCCTTACAAGAACATCCATTAGTCCGCCCTCGTCGCCACGCCCGTGAAGAAACTGCCCCGATCACCGCATCCCCCGCTGTAGACCCCGACGAAGCCCTTAGAAAATTAGCGGCAGAATCAGGTCACCGTGGAGTTGGAGTTATAACAGATCCCCTTGGGGAAAGCCTATTAGCCAGAAAAAGAAGAATGCAGGCAAACAGAGCAAAAGGAAAAAAGCCTGGTGAGATGGATTAGTAATAGACAACTATGGGAACGACCTTCTGCGAGTTAAAACTATGGCATCTTCCATGTGTGTTTTTTCACATTTTGGCTGAACAATAAATTCAATAATTTTAATTGGCACAATTGAAAGCGACGTATCCACAAAAACTTTTTTTAGCTCTCGCTGTCTTTTGTTTTCCATGCAAGACTTTGTCCACAAACGACACCCTATACTACATGCAACAACTCCGCACCATGCCAAACAACCAACCCCAACAGATTCAGCAGCATCAGAATAAAAAATGTATGTAGAAAAAACACAAAAGATAAGAATTTGCTTCAGCCAACTTACACGCATCCCCATGCTCCCAAAGCCTAACCCTAGCTTAAAAAACAAATTACTCTGTAATTTTAAAAACATGCAAACTTGCTTGTCAATAATTTCGGAAATATTTAGAAACAACCAACGACAACAATACCACAGAGACTGCTGCTCCAAGCAAATCAAAAATAA
This sequence comes from bacterium, assembly GCA_018647505.1. GTDB lineage: Bacteria > Babelota > Babeliae > Babelales > JABGSX01 > JABGSX01. The sequence goes on from JABGSX010000050.1 coordinate 3,288, forward strand.
TGTCGTACACATCCGAAGTACGACCAGGGATTCTTCTTTGATAAAGCTCATCTAAAAAAGAAAAAACCAATACTAACCCCAATGTCATTAAGGCAACGTGATAACAAGTCATTTTTTGGAAAATGTGCAACAAAGAGTTAAAAATAAGAGCGGCAAAAATTGCGTATACAATTGCATGAACAAGCTTGTCTGAACCAACCATAGAAATGTATTTTTTTATAAAGGTCCCGGGCAAAGATGAGGCAACAATTATTCCGAGAACACACAGCAAGGCTGGAAAGTGATACAACATAAATTTTTTCATAAACGGCCCCTTGTTTTGTAATGTTTGAAACATCTTCGAACAAAACACCTTTTATTGTCAACAATTAGATTTTTCATTTTTGATTTAAATATTTTTTAATTGCTCAACAAAATTTGGTATGCTTGTGTTCAAAATCAATCACTTATCAAAAAGGAAAATTATGAGCATACAACCAGACTCGTGGATACGTAAAACAGCCAAAGAGAAGGGCATGATCGAGCCATTTGAAAAAGATTTAGTAAGACATGTTGAAGATACAAAAGTGATAAGCTTTGGAACTTCAAGTTACGGTTATGACATACGAGTCTCGGATGAATACAAAGTTTTTTCAAACGTATTTAGCACGGTTGTGGATCCTAAAAATTTTGATTCTAAATCCTTTGTCGATTTTAAGGGTGATGTTTGTATTGTCCCACCAAATTCATTTGCTCTTGCACGAAGCGTAGAATACTTTAAAATTCCTCGCGACATACTTACTATTTGTCTTGGAAAATCAACATACGCTAGATGCGGAATAATCGTAAATGTAACACCATTCGAGCCAGAGTGGGAAGGGCATGTAACTCTTGAAATTTCAAACACAACCCCCCTTCCCATAAAAATTTATTCCAACGAAGGTATTGCGCAGGTAATTTTCTTTAAAGCAGAAAAGGAATGTGACACATCATATGCTGACAGAAAAGGAAAATACATGAAACAACGTGGAATAGTAATTCCAAGAATTTAGGACAACTTGATGAATATAATTAAATACCCTTACGGAAAACAAGACCCTCACGCAAAAGTTGAGCTTATTGCCAGCACAACAATTCATAGCGAAAAATATATTTCAGATCAAATGCCTGTTTTGTCCGCCCGCGTTTCACATGCAGGTAGCGGAAAAACAGGAGAAAGTCCTGAGCACGACATTAAACTTATGAATTACCTGGCTCAACACAAGCATATGACCCCCTTTGAACACCAAAGCGCAACGTTTAAAGTTGTTTTGCCTCTTTTTGTAGCAAGAGAATGGATGCGCCACAGAACACAATCTTACAATGAAGTTTCTATGCGTTATTCCTCTGACCCGGTAGGAAAGTTTTATTACCCAGAAATATGGCGAGAACAAGCAACACGCAACAAACAATCCAGTGCTGGCAATGTTACCGACCAAGAAGGTTGCACAATAATTTTAAAAAATGCATACGAGCATGCTATTTCTGCTTACAACAAACTACAAAAAAAAGGTGTTTGTAGAGAGCAAGCTCGCTCAGTTATTCCCGTTGGGAATTATACCGATTTTTATGCCACTGCAAATTTACGCAACTGGGCTCATTGGTATGATCTAAGAGTAGCACAAGATGCACAGTGGGAAATTAGACAATACGCAAAATGTATTGGAGAAATTCTAGAAAAGCTTTGGGAAAATTCATGGAGCGCATTACTAAAAAGGCTATAGACTCTATAAAGGCTTGCTAGGCACACGTTTTCTTCTGGAAGGCTTCTGCCTTATGAACGCCTTTATTGCCCCACCAATACCACCACAGCACGAACCCAAACATGAACAAATAGCACTGCAGCAATC
>JABGSX010000051.1 GCA_018647505.1 bacterium
CGTATGATCCTTCATTGCTTGCACTTTCTGTAACGTGGCCATCATATGATACGAATTCCGAGATCGCACAATGGCAAAGAGAAATTGCAGCGCAAAAAGAGCTAACAGCACAACTTACAACATGGAACAAAATACAACAAAAAATAGGCTCAGCAACAACTCCAACTAATTATCTGACCATGTGGAGCACGTTTGCACTGTATTGCTTAGGCCAAAATCCACAAGCGGGCTCTTTGGGTTCAGCTTTGTTTAACATGTCAAACGCTGCAGATAGATACGCCATAAATCAGTTGAAAGAAACAAAGGCAAGCAAGACTGCAACAACAACATCAGGACAACAAACACTAATGAACGCTATAGACCATTATGATAACTCAATATTAGCCGTTTATTTTGTTTGGGATATCATTGTTCCTACCATTGCAAGTGGTCAATATTCAATTTCTTTTGCAAACACAGTAGATGCACAATTATCAGCTTGGGCAAGCAATATAAACGGACCATTAAAGGCTGTACCAACATCTGATTACGCAGCATACGACGCTATTTGGGAACCATTTGCAGAGCATTGCATCGACAACAAAGCACCAAAGGCAACCTTTAGAAATACTCTGTTTAACCTTGAGGTGCCATATGAAGCAAACAAATTATTCCAAATAAAAACAGCTCAAGCAACAGATCCGCTTAGACAGAAAATAGAAGCTTACGACCCTTCACTTCTGGCCGCTTCTATTATATGGCCAGCATATGCACAAGACTCAGAGATTGCACAATGGCAAAGAGAAATTGCAGCTTATGATGACTTAAGCTCGCAGCTTTCAATCTGGAACAAAATACAACAAAAAGTTAGCACTACAACAACACCGTCTGTTTATTTGACCATGTGGAACACATTTGTATCGCACTGCTTAGGAAAAAATCCACAATCCGGTTCTTTAGACACATCCTTGTTTAACATGTCAAATGCAATGGACAAATATGCCATAAACAAACTACGCCAAACAAAGGCGAGCAAAGTTTCTACGGCAACACCAACCCAACAAGCACAAATAACGTCTATCAATGGATATAATAGCTCAATTCTAGCCGTTTATTTTGTTTGGGATACAATTGTACCCACGCTGGCAAGTGGCCAATATGCAATTTCTTTTGCACCAACACTCAAAGGACAAGTTGATGCGTGGGCTGGAGACATTAATGATGTTCTCTACCATTCACATTCAACAACATATGACCCTGTATGGGATGAATTTACTAAACATTGCATAAGTCAAAATGCCTCATCAAGCGACTTAAATAGAAGTGTTTTTGACGAACAGGTTGATTATAATAGTGATAGGCTAGAGGCCCTAAAAATACAAAAACAGCAACAAATGGATGAGCAAGGCTCTCTTACCGCAGGATCAATTGTTGACCTAATAAATAGGCATTATCCTAGCTTTATTAAAACGTCCATCGACTGGCAAAACATTGTAGATAGCATAAAGCAATACCAATATGAAATTGGTGCATATATGCAGCTAACTCGTCAACTTTCGGTATGGGGTGTAGATATAAATCATGTAATAAATCAGGCAACAACATCTGAATATTCAACGTATGACAGAGCGTGGGGAGAGTTTATCCAGTACTGCATAAGCCATTACATTTCTCGTGATTTATTTGTTAAAAACTTAATTAGCCCAGTAGATAGAACCACAGGCAAGGTAATTCCGTATTATCAAAATAGAGTAGGATATCTAAGAGAAAATCCAGCAAGCAGCCTTTCCACTCTTATAAACAACCACTTTACAAGTCCATCAATCTCTGAGCTGCAGGCCTCAATTATATGGGGTAGCAGCCTGATCCCAACAATAAAATCCGCACAATACAAAATCTCTGGAACTACAAATATAGACAATCAACTTAGCATCTGGGAAAATGACATTGATAAAAATCTTATAGAATCAGATTTCCCTGCATGGGCAAAATTTGTAAGGTACCTTCTAGGCAAAACACTTTCGACCGAACAGACAACAAAAATGGATAGTTTGCTACTGAACAAAGACGATTCTTTCTGTAAGACCAGCTTGGACAAAGTAAGAGATAATCCTCATACAAATGCAAGACTATACACATTAATAAATAACTACGACTCAACCCTTCTGGCAGCACCAGCACCAAGTGCCCCTCCCGCAGGAAATAACACAGGACCTACGGCTGGACCATCAGGAGGACCACCATCAGGATTTGGTCCAGGATTAGGATGGTAATAATGCAATTGCTGGATTAGAATTTAAAAAGCCCCCGGAAATTTCCGGGGGCTTTTTATAGCAGTTTTATATTTAACTATTAATTCTTTATATTTTCAAACATCGTTTTTACTGATGCCAAAGACCCAATCAACGAGCTTGATTCATAAGGAAGAATAATAAGCTTGTTATCATGACCTTTTGTCAACTCTGGCAATGCTTTTATGTATTTACTCGCTATCAAATAAGGTAGAGGATCTGCATTTGGAACAGATTTTTGAATCAAGCTTATTACTTTGGCTTCACCCTCAGCAATTTTTATACGAGCTTCAGCTTCCGCGGTAGCCTGAATTACCTGTGCATCTGCTTTACCTGTTGCTCGTAATACCTCAGATGCTTTAACACCTTCAGATTCCAAAATAGCTGCTCTCTTTTTACCCTCAGACTCCAAAATAATTGCACGGCGATCACGCTCAGCTCTCATTTGTTTTTCCATTGCCTGACGAATATCAATTGGAGGATTAACCTCTTGTAGTTCAACACGGTTTATCTTAACGCCCCATTTGTCAGTAGCTTCATCCAAAATAAGACGAAGCTTTTCATTAATCTGATCACGCGAAACCAATGATTCATCAAGATCCAAGGAGCCAATTACATTACGCAAAGTTGTTTGTGTTAGCTTTTCTATTGCCTCTGGAAGATTATTAACTTCGTAAACGGCAGCTTTTGGATCAGTGATTTGGTAATACAAAAGAGCATTAATTTCTATTGTTACATTGTCTTTTGTGATAACATTTTGTTTTGGAAAATCATATACAGATTCACGCAAATCTATTTTATCTACAACCTTAACAAATCTATGATAACGTTTTCCGTCAACACATCTTACAAATGTCCACAAAACCTTTCTTGGCGAATCTATAAACGGAACAACAAAGTGTAATCCTGGGCCCAAAACCCTAAAAAATCTACCAAAACGTTCTACAACTAGCGTTTCTGCCTGCTGAACAAGATACATTCCTTTCATCAAGAAAACGAAAAAAAACAGAACAATAGCTGCAAATACAAATCCAAATTCATGTAACAATACCATAATTATCCTTTCGAAATTTCTTCGTTGTCACCGCTATCTTCACTATTAACATCTACAATCAGTCGACACCCTTCAACACGAACAATGCGAACATCTGTACCCACTACAATGGGTTCTTTCTTAACAGATTGAGCAATCCAAATTTGTCCATTAAGATTAACTTGGCCAACTTTATGTTTTCCTATTCCCACAGTTACGTATCCTTTTTTACCTTGCAATGCATAAATATTGCTTTTGTATCCTGGCTTACCCTCAAAATAAAATTTTGCATTGAGCCAATACTTTAGAAATGCCAACGCAACGCCAGTTCCAATTATAAAAGCAATTCCTTGAACAACTAGTGATTCTGAAAAGAATGCAACCAATGCTGCCAAAAGTGCACCAAATGAAAAAGATAGGAAATAAAATAAACCAGGACTACCCATTTCAAAAATTAATCCAAGAAACGCAATTACTACCCATATATAAATCATTTTATCCATGCCAGCCCTTTCAAATTAAATGAAGCTTATCTAATTTTGATTTTAGTCCTAAACATAAAAAAAGCCAATTTAATTCGACTTTTACACATTGATATTGCCCAACAAAAAATTGATGTTAGAATGAGTAAAATCAACAATAAATAAAAAACAAAAAAATTGTTTTTAAACAAAAGAGCTTATATGAAATCTACAATTACGGTTTTTATTCACGGAACAACTCCTTTAGAATATCTAATCTTTAAGCCAGAATTTATAAAAAACTTTTTTTCTTGTCCACAGGGCCTTGTAAAAGCAACAGAAATAAACGACAATCTTCATTTTAAAGAGGTCGTAAGCACACTTTCAAAAGCTGACAGCAAACACTTTCCAATCGAAAATTTTTATCTATTTGGCTGGAACGGAAAATTGAGCTTTATTGAGAGAAAACAGGCGGCAGAAAAATTTAAAGCTGAACTCGAATCTCTAATTAGCTCATATGACCCAGAGACTAAAGTTAATCTTATAACCCATAGTCACGGTGGAAACATTGTTTTAAATATGGCAGACTGCAAAAAATTGAATATTAAAATCGACAAGCTTATTATGCTCGCTTGCCCAGTACAAGAAAAAACATCTCATTTGATAAACTCTGATACGTTTAAAACCGTGTATGCAATTCACTCACACGCAGACATTATACAAGTAATTGACCCACAAGGAATAAAAGAGCTTTCAGAGATGATTAACGATGGAATTTCTAACATAACACTAAAAAAAATTCCAAAACCACAAATGTTCTTTTCACACCGGCACTTTAAACCATCAGAAAAACTGCGCCAAATTGAAGTTAGCTTCCCAAGAAGAAGGCTGACACACCTAGACTTTTTGTTAACCCGTTTTTTAAAGCAACTTCCAGAATTAATACAAAATATAGACAAATCAGTTTATTCCGGATCATCAATTGACGAAATAAGAATGACACTTAAATAAACATACAGATACAAACGGGAAAACGGACTTTCTACTAAAATAAATTATCATGGCCATTCGTACTGAGCGAAACACACATTAGGGTGCGTAGTCGAACGTAATCGACTTACTTCGCAACTAATTTTTTGACAGTTTTAACAATAGAATTAGCATCAATTCCATAATGTGCTAGTAACTCTTCTGGCCTTCCAGATCGAGGTAATTCATTTATCGCCAGTTTAAAAACATCAACACCATAATTACACAAAGCCGAGCTAATCATCTCTCCAATTCCACCTGCCACATAATGATCTTCAACTGTAACAACGTTAAGACACGAGGCTTTAGCAACAGAGAGAACTGTTTTTTCATCAAACGGCTTTATACTATACAAATCAATAACTGAAACAGAAATACCATCTTTTTGCAGTTTATCATAGGCCTTTAATGCTTCGCAAAGGGTAACTCCAGCACCTATTACGCAAGCAACATCACTTTTTGAATAACGTAAAACCTTGCACCCACCTATATTAAATTTTTCATTATTAGAATACACAATAGGTGTAGCCATTCTAGTTGTACGCATGTAACTAATGCCATCATGGTAATTGGCCATTTCCTCAACCAACCGGTGAGCAGAAACTCCGTCGGACGGATACAAAACAACTGAATCCGGCAAAGACCGCATTAATGCCAAATCTTCCAACCCCATCTGAGAAGGGCCATCCATTCCTATAGAAACCCCAGCATGAGAACCGACCAACCGCAATGCTTGTCCGCCAAGTGGCGTCATTCTAATTTGATCAAATGCCCTGGAAAAGAAAGCACTAAACGTTGATATAAACGATATCTTACCTCTTGAAGCCAACCCAACACCAACTCCAACCATATTTTGCTCAGCTATGAAACATTGGAAAAATCTTTTGGGAAAGTCTTTTTCAAATAATTCTGTGAAGGTAGAACTTTTAACATCACCATCAAGAACAACAACTCCATTCTCGGCCCCTCCTAAACCAACAAGTGCATGGCCAAAAGCCTTACGGGTTGCAACAGAGTCATCTATGGAATATGACGAGTCTTTTAGACTTATCTTTTTATATTGCTTATCTTTTCTTTCTGAGAAAACAACCTTTTTTGGTTGACATGCTTTTGGCTCACAATGCGAAAAGTCCTTTGCAAATCGACTCTTTAATTCATTCAAAACCTCTGGAAGATTATCTTTTTTAAACGTTTTTCCATGGAAACCATTTTTGTTTTCTGACAAATCAATGCCAAACCCTTTGACCGTTTTTGCCAAAATCATGACAGGCTTCTGTCGTTCCATTTTTGCATCACGCAAAACATTAATAAGCTGCAACATATCATGACCATCAACAACAAACACTCTCCAACCAAATGCCTCAAAGCGATTTTTGTGAACATCAATATTGTGTCCAGCTTGAGTTTGGCCACTTTGCCCCAAACGATTACAATCAACAATACCTATTAGATTTGAAAGTTTATAATGCGAGGCAAACTGTGCAGCTTCCCATATTGCCCCTTCAGAAATTTCACCATCACCTAGCAATACGTAAGTTCTATAATCAAGACCATCTACACGTCCAGCCAACGCCATTCCAGCACCAACAGACAATCCACAACCCAAAGAACCGGTTGCCGCTTCAGTGTAAGCAAATCTTTTTGTTGGATGCCCCTCTAACGGAGAACCAAGCGATCTTAGCTTGAGAAGATCATCTTCAGAAACTACCCCAACCTGCTGCCACGCCGCATACAAAAGAGGAGCCGCATGGCCTTTTGAAAGAATAAATCTATCATTATTCGGATCAGAAATATCCACGGCATCAAACTGCATTGCATCAAAAAAAAGTGCCGCGACAATATCCGCAGCAGATAAACAAGTTGTTGGATGGCCAGATCCAGCATGAGAGGTTGAAATAACCGAAAGCCTTCGTAAATTGTAGGCCTTACAACGCAAAAAATGTAGTTTTGCTTGATCTTTCATTAGCTCTCTCCATTAAAAATAAATTTTGGACCTTCAGCTAAAAAATCGTCTGGCGTGAGGCCTTCTACAGTTTGGTGTTACAGTGTCTACTCCACAGCTATCGCCAGAAGAGCTAGAATCGCCAGTACCAAGTCCTCCAGAACGAAAACCTCTTCCTCTTGGAATAATAACCCTCAAACTCCGTGGCTTAAAGGCTTTCACCTTTCTTGCTTTTAATTTGCGTCCACCAACACGCGAAGAACCATAAATACGTTTCAATGCGTTAATTTTTTTTCTTCCGCGCTCACCAATAACCCCAAAAGATTCAAAAAATATCGGAATAAAAACAAGTAATAAAAGAATAAGTTTTTTTCTCACAGAATGCCCTTTTGACAACAGGGGTTAAGAATCTAAAAACACTTACCCTCACCCCTTTAAAAATCTAAGTTTGCACAGAATTGCAAATCCAGACCTAGCAAACTGTATAACAAAATAGCGACAAAAGCAATTATAATTTACCTGCGCACGGCCCTGTAAACTATCTCAAGATCGGTTCTCACTCAATAGGACAATCGCCGTCATCACCATCGGACTCATCACCAAAGTCTTCGTCCTCGTCAGAACTGGGCCTACGCCCTATAGGACACGTTTTATCAAAACGTTTTCCGCTGCCAGAAACTCTTCTTGATGTTTTTTTATTTGCTTCCTTGTTAGCCACACATTCACAAAAGAAGATATGACTAAAAACAAAAAAAACGATGCTTAAGAATAAGATTATACCTTTTTTCATACAATAACTCCTTTTACGAACTTCCACCAGGAGTCCCACCGTCATCTATAGGACACTCATCTCCAGAATCACCTCCAGGAGATCCAGGATCTTGATATTGACCTCTGACTTTTATCCGAACACGCCTACGACCACCGTCAAGTTTTGTGTCTATTGGTTTTGGAGCTTTTCTTTTATACGACGGACCACTCTTTCTTTTTACCTCGGGACCCGGCCGGCTCAAAACCTTTGGAGTCAAAGATACAAAAAAAACCAATAGCACAAAGCCAAAAACAATATATAATATTTTTTTCATATTTTTTCCTTTAACACTTAGGACCCACAAGGAGTTCCAGGATCACCAATCGGACAATCTACATCTCCACCTTCATCACCTTCAGTACCTCCCCCACCGTCTCCTGAACCACCACCATCGGCACACTTTTTAAACATACTTTCACAACCCAACTCTATTCCAGTTGCATTCGTTTGTAAAAAAGTAAAATCACTCCTGAGAAAATCTATACAAAAATTTTTAGATACAGCCACACTCAACAAAGAAAACAGCATTGTTAAATAAACAACAAAACGTCCCATATTTTAACTCCTTTTCATACCCAACCACAAAAAGCCACACCCTCAATTTTTAAATCAACTGCGCAGTCGAACGCCTCCACAAAATTCTTATCTTATAAAAACAAAAATAAATGCTAGTAGGGCACAGAGATGAAGCATAAACTCAAGCGAAACGTACCCCCAACAAATATTTAAGCATCTTACGGACCATTAATAACAAAAAAGATCTAAAACCGCAACAAAATATAGAAAACAAAAAAAACAGACTATTAAAATGGCAATAAAAAAAGTTTTATTTTAAAAAATTTAAGTTTTAAGGTTATAATAATTGACAATCTGTTGTACATACAAAATACAATTTCTACGTAAATGATGAACAAAAAACATAAAATTTCATTCTCCATCAGAGTAAAAAATAAATTAACACGAATACTTCAAGCTCATCTCTTTGTCTCAATTGTCTCTTTGCCAATTTTGACTCATTGGGGAATCCCAATTTCTGCAGCAAGTATTTTCGGTAATATAATTTTTGCCCCGTTTTTAACAATATTTTTGTTTGTTTCATCTTTAATTTTTTTTTCTGAGATAGCTTCCATACCAAACCAATGGCTAATCATTTTGCTTGAGTACATAACACAAGCCTGGAACTTTTTTACAGGTTGTGGATCAAACTCTTGGCTCATTGGATTTCCACTTAGATCCGTAATATTATTATGGTTAATTCCCACTGCCGCAGTTATAGTACTTCTCAACCCAAAAACAATACACCCACGAAAAAGTATTATTTTTCTTAGCATTCTTTTTTTCTCCGGAATTTTTTTGGCTAAATTGATTCCAGTTAATAGCGACAAGCTGCAACACTTTAAAGTTGGACGAGTGAATTTATATGTCGGAAACATCGCAAAACAATCAATTTTGGTAATCTCAGGAAAAAATCTCTCTGCTCCACGAATAGAGTACAACGTAATTCCAGAAACAATAAAAAGAACCGGCTCAACAACAATAGATCATCTAATTTTTACGGAACAACAAAAAAATTTGGATGAACAAATTACACAATTTTTTCAAAAAACGAATGTACAAAACATATACCTTGCCAATCAAACGACTTCTGAAAAAAGACCAGAAACAAAATTAGAATCAATTAAACAGGAAATAACAATAGTTTTGCAAAACTATAAAGCTATTCTTTTGCCCAACAATACAATAACGGCAATGGCCATGATCCTTAAAAAAAACGGAAAAACAGTACAAACAATAAACAACAAAAAATCCTTTAAAAAAAAGAAAAATGTAGAAAAATTGAACAAAAATGATAGAATTTTAATTAGCATATAAGTTTGTTTTTAAATTTTGCATTATAAAGGCTTGAATGAATAAGACACGTTGGTTCCTTTTTTCAATTTTATTTTTTCAGTATTGTACAAAACTTTTTTGCCCTGTATTTGAACTCGAACCACCATGCGGTGACTATAGGGCACCCTCACGAACAGGGCACGTAAGAGTTGGATGCATGTCAGTTTCTCCAAGACCTCCTCAGCCCCTTGTATTTTTTAGCCATTTAGAACCTGAAGATAAAAGGAGACCAGTAGCCGCTCCAAGACTAATGGCAGAAGGCGGGGAAGAAGAACACGCTGAGGGTAAAGATGGAGAAATGCCCAGGGATGATCTCGAAGTTACAGCTATTTTGGCGGCAAGTACAGAATAGATAAAATATTTATTAGGGAACACTCAAAACATGAAAATAATACCATTTCTAATATATTTAATGACGACCAACATGCTAATCCTTTGTGCTCCAATTGAAATTGGCGAAAGCCCCGTCGCAGAGCCACCACAAAATAGTTATAGAGTCGGATGCCTATCTATTCCCCTTCCTGAACCCCCATCAATGTACTCCGAAACTCGATGCACGACCAAACCAAA